>CAJTWQ010000036.1 GCA_910579835.1 uncultured Ruminococcus sp. | reverse complement strand
CCCTTTGCTCCAATTCCCTTTGCATGTTCAACAAGCTTGTCAATCTCTTTTCTTGTATAAACTGACGCACCGTTCTTTACATTAATAGCGCGAACTGTTCCTCCGTCCTCAATCGCATTTCTGAACACAACAAAATCTATATTTTTGACCGCATCGGTAATATCCTGAATTTCAAAACCGAAACGTGTATCGGGCTTATCAGAGCCGTAACGATTCATTGCATCAGCAAATGTCAAACGCGGCAGGGGCAGCGGAATATCAACATCCATAAGTTCCCTGAATACGCGCTGAACGTATCCCTCAACGCACTCCTGTATATCTTCGGCGTCAACAAATGACATTTCCAGATCTATCTGCGTAAATTCCGGCTGTCTGTCCGCACGGAGATCCTCATCACGGAAACATCTTGCCAACTGAATATACCGGTCATATCCAGCAATCATAAGTAGCTGCTTATATATCTGCGGCGACTGCGGCAGCGCATAAAATTTACCTGGATGAACTCTCGAAGGAATAAGATAGTCCCTTGCCCCCTCTGGAGTAGATTTCATCATCATTGGCGTCTCGATTTCCAGAAAACCGTTCTCATAAAAATATTCTCTCGTCACCTTTGCCAAACGGTGACGCATAATTATATTCTGTTGCAAAGGCGCTCTTCTCAAATCAAGATAGCGGTATTTCAGACGAAGTTCCTCGTTAACCTTAGTATCCGCCGTAATCTCAAAAGGCGTGGTCTGAGCCTTTGAGAGAATACGCAGATCGCTTACGAAGATCTCAACATTTCCTGTTTTCAGCTTGTCGTTCTTACTTTCACGCTCACGGACAATACCTTTTGCCATAAGTACATATTCACTTCGGCATGAAGCAGCCTTTTCAAAAAGCTCTTTATCAGTTTCATCGTTAAACAGAAGCTGAACCACTCCGGTTCTGTCTCTGAGTACAATAAAAATCACACCGCCTTTATTTCTGATCCTGTCCACGAATCCACCTACTACGACTTCCTTTCCAATTTCGGTCACATCGCCGCAGTATTTCGTGCGCTTCAATCCTTTCATTGTATCAGCCATATCACTTTTTCTCCTCAGCCAAATTTTGGAAAGCGCTTACCGTTTCAGCGTTTTCGATGCTGTCCATCATCTTATCAAAATATGCAGCGTCAAAACTGCCTACAAATTTATCGTCAAGAAGAATTTCTTTTTCTTCGCCGCTTTCCATATCCTTAAGCCTTGCTCTTCCCTCTTCAAGCTCGTTGTCACCGAGCACGACAGTAAACAGCGCTCCCGTCTTATTAGCATACTTCATCTGCGCCTTTATTCCTCGCCCCATAAGATCAAACTCAGAAAAGAAACCGTATTCACGAAGCTGCTTTGTAAGCTCCATCGCCTTTTCAACAGCCGCCTCGCCCATTGTTGCAAAATATATATCACATTTTTTAGGAGTCAGAAAACGGCAGTTCTGTTTTTCCATCACAAGAAGAAGCCGCTCAATGCCCATGCCAAAGCCAAGCGCCGGAGTATGCTGTCCTCCAAGTTGCTCGATAAGACCGTCGTAACGTCCTCCTCCGCAAACGGTTCCCTGTGCGCCAATTTCGGTAGTAACAAACTCAAAAACAGTTTTTGTGTAATAATCGAGTCCTCTTACAATCTTTGGATTTATCTTGTATTCGATTCCCAGCTTAGAAAGATATTCTTTCAGCTTTTCAAAGTGATCGCTGCATTCCTCACATAAATAATCAAGAATCAGCGGAGCATTGCTGCCGATCTCCTGACAGACAGGGCTTTTACAGTCAAGAATTCGCATTGGATTTTTTTCAAGGCGGTCACAGCATGTATCGCAAAGCTCGTCCTTTCTTGCCTGAAAATAGCTTCTCAGCGCATCATGATACTTAGCGCGGCATCCCGGACAGCCTATGGAATTAATATAAAGCTCGATATTTTTTACCTCAAGTCTGTCAAGTACCGACTTTGCCAGGGAAATTACCTCCGCGTCGGCTACCGGAGAAGCGCTTCCTGCAATTTCGACACCAAATTGGTGGAATTCACGGAGACGTCCTGCCTGTGGACGCTCATGACGGAAGCATGATGTGATGTAGTATACTCTCTGAGGCAGAGCCTCATTAAGAAGTCCGTTCTGAAGCATTGCACGGATCGTTCCGGCAGTACCCTCGGGACGGAGAGTAAACTTTGTCTCCTTAGCCATTACCGTATACATTTCCTTCTGAACCACATCGGTAGTCTCCCCTACAGAGCGAAGAAAAAGATCAGTATTCTCAAAGGTAGGAACTCTTATTTCTGTGAAACCAAAGCTCTCGGCAGTTTCACCTGCAATTTTTTCAATAGTATGCCATTTGTGCACATCCTTTGGGAGTACATCCTCAGTACCGTTTGGACGCTTGATATTTAAAGCCATATTTTTCAGCCTTTCTTTGTTTTTATCGGGTTTCCGGTAAACTGCCGGAAATCACATGAAAATTGCCCCTGGGCAGGGACAATTTATCAAATCAAATTCCCGGTGTTCCCACTTCACGCCAATCAAGATCGCCTCTTTCAAGGGCAAGAATAAGCGCTTCGGCAGTGGCAATATTAGTTGCCACCGGAACATTGTGAACATCACACAGTCTTAAAAGATTCATTCCCTGAACATCCGACGACTTGGGATTAATAGGATCTCTAAAGAAAAGAAGCACATCCACTTCGTTGCAGGAAAGCAGCGCCATAATCTGTTCTGCACCGCCCTGACCGCTCAGATATCTTTTAATCGACAGACCGGTAGCCTCGCTCACCTGCTTTCCAGTCGTATTGGTTGCAAGAAGAGAGTGTTTCGACAGAATTCCGCAATAAGCGCTGCAAAACTGAACCATAAGCTCTTTTTTGGAGTCATGTGCTATAATAGCAATCTTCATTTTCCATTCCTTTCCCCGCATATATAGTCTAAAAATATGCGGTTATATTCTGAGTTAAGAATTTTTTACTGTAAGCGGCACAAATTCACCGCCAAGGCGCTTTGAAATAGCGTCAAAAGCCCTAAGAGCTTCCGAATCTGTAGGAATAGGATTCCCCTTTCCCGTTGCTACAGTCATTTTGAAATCATCAGGAACCACTCCGATAAGCTGAACTCCAACCTTGTCAATAATTTCGTCAAGGTTGTCAACAAGAGAATCGCCTATTACTCTCTTACTTACCTTATTGATAATCAGACGCTGACTTTTATTTCCTCTCTTATAAAATTCATCTGACATAAGACTTGCATCTCTAATACATACTTGATCCGGAGTTGAGATAACAAGGATAAGATTTGCCTGTTCTACAATATCAAATACATGAGAATTAATTCCAGCACCTGTATCAATAATTATGTACTCATAATATTTTTTTATGGAGCGGCATATATCTACTATTTGTTCAGCCGTGACAGTAGTAAGTGACTTAGGAGCGCACAGAATACTGAGATTTGCCGACATAGGCACCTGAGAAACAGCCTCAAGAACAGGTTTTTTTCCGCTTAGAACATCACCCAGATCATATTTTATATCATTTTCCATACCGAACATAATATCAAGACATCTGAGACCGAAATCCAGTTCAATAATCAAAGTTCTGTGTCCCTGCTTTGACAAAGTATATCCAAGACCGGCACAAACGGTTGATTTTCCCGTTCCGCCTTTTCCGGATGTAACTGCAATAACTTTAGACATTAGTATTTTCCTTTCCGATATCCGCAAGCCAGAGCAGTATAGCTGCGCAGCGGCGCCGGATTCATCAATAATTATTCTATAATAACATACATTATATTATAGCACAAATCGCACTCAATGTCAAAGAAGTTTTTTGTATAAGTTACAAAATTGTACAATTCATATTATTCCACACAGATAAATTGTGCATTTTTAACAAAACGCTAAACAAAAAAAGACCTCCGCTGATCCGGAAGCCTTTTTTCTGCTTATATGTAATTAACCGAAGTATCTCTTAAGAAGTCCCTCAAATGCCTTACCGTGTCTTGCCTCGTCCTTAGCCATTTCATGAACGGTATCGTGAATAGCGTCAAGATTAAGCTCCTTAGCTCTCTTTGCCAGAGCAAGCTTTCCTTCTGTAGCTCCATGCTCGGCGGCAACTCTCATTGTAAGGTTCTCTTTTGTCGAAGGTGAAACTACCTCACCGAGAAGCTCAGCAAACTTAGCTGCATGCTCAGCTTCCTCATAAGCTGCCTTTTCCCAGTAAAGACCAATCTCAGGATAGCCCTCTCTGTGAGCAACCCTTGCCATTGCAAGATACATTCCTACCTCTGTACACTCACCGCTGAAATTAGCACGGAGTCCGTCAATAATTTCCTGATCTGTAACAGCCTTAGCCGATCCGACTTCATGCTCGCAGGCAAAAACAAGCTTCTCGTCAGCTTCCTTTACGATAAACTTAGATCCGGGAACGCCACACTGAGGGCACTTTTCAGGCGCCTCGTCTCCCTCGTGAACATAACCGCAAACTGGACATACATATTTCTTCATAATAATTACCTCCATATATTGTATTGATAAATTATAGTAAACGCTGCGTAATTTCCAGCATTATACAACATGCTTTACTCGATCGCTTTCTTCGGCCCGCTTTCCGTTGTTGAAACGATCAAGAGTACCCACAAGGTAGCCTGTAATTCTTCTTATCCTGTCAAAGGGAACATCAGCAAATTCATATTTAAGATCAACAAATTCCCCGTCTGTTTTCACGGTCATTCCAGAAATAATCCTGCCGCTGTATTTCTTCGTTCCATAATCTATGTAAGCATTTATCTCCTCTTGTGAGATCTGCTCTCCGACAACACTTATCTGCATAAAATTTCCTCGCTTTCTATTGACATTCATCTGAAAATATTGTATCATAAAATCACAAACTTGTCTGTTGCAATTGCAACAAAGGAGGATTTTTATGTTACCACAGAATAACATTCTTTTCAAAGGCATAAGCAGTGATGACTGCGCCAGAATGATAAAATGCTTCAACGCTGATATTAGGAAATACAAAGCCGGAAACTGTATCGCTGAACTGAGCGAATGTACCGACCGCCTGGGAATAATACTCTCAGGCAGCGCGGTTATTGTAAGATACGACGTAAATGGAGTAAGAACTATCATAGAATCCGTGGAGGAGGGAGGAGTGTTCGGCACTTTTTTTACATACAATATTCTTCGCCGCAGCAGCGTAGAAATAATCGGAGAAACCGACTGTGAAATTATGTTTGTACGCCGCAGCGAGATCACAAAACGCTGTGAAAACGCCTGCCTGTGTCATTCCAAAGTAGTTGAAAATCTCTTGGAAATCATGTCTGAAAACACAGTAAGACTCAGTCAGCGAATAGATGTTTTAAGTCAGCGGACTATTGAAAGCCGACTCATAAGCTATTTGCAGATTATTGAGGACAAAACACCGGACGGAAAGACTCCTCAGATACCTTTTTCTACCACAGCTCTTTCCGACTATCTATGTGTTAATCGAAGCGCCCTGCAAAGACAGATAACAAAGATGAAGCGCGCCGGAACGCTGACAATTTCCAAACGCAGATTCCGGCTTAATCTCTGCAATGAAGATCACAGCGTAAGCTGATTGGTATCTCCAAGCTCCTTTGCCGGTTTTCCAGCCGACGGGACAGCCTTTGAACGATATTTTTCAAGTTCTTCAAGCTCCTCTGCACTGACAGCAGACACCGAAACAAGAAGCGCCTTTTTACGCAGATTCATGACCTGAACGCCTTGTGAATCTCTCGTGGATTTCGGCAGCAGTATAGCTGTATTAAACAGCAAAGCATGACCGCTGGTGCTTCTAAGCAGAATATCACAGTCCTCACCGACAAAAACTGCTGCAATAAGAGAAGACTTATTGGAATATGCCTTTGCAAGCTTTTTACGGTTTGTTTTTGTTTCATATGATTTTACCGGAACTTTGGCTGCCTTTCCGTTTTCATAAAAAAAGACGATATATCCGCTGTAATCAACAGTTGGAATAAGCGTTTTGAGGTTTTCACCATCATCAAAGCTTAACTTTGCGGGAATATAGTCTCCCATGAGACTTGCTTTTGTATCGTCAAATGCGCTTGCTTTCGACTTATAAGCCTGCGCCTTGTCCGACAGGAATATAAGCTCCGTTTTATTTGAAGCCTCAAAACTTTGTGCAATATAATCGCCGTCTTTCAGCTTGTGTTCTCCACTCATACGCAGGGACTGAGGCGTTATCTTCTTGAAATATCCGCTGCTGGTCACAAAAAAATTTACCGGATAATCGGGCGTATCGTCTATCTGCACCTCATCTTCAACGTCCGATTGATAGTAAAACATCGTTTTTCTCGGCTGTGCATAATTATTGATAACCCGGCGCAGCTCATCAATAATTATCTTTCTTATTTTCTTTCGGTCACGGAGAATCTCCTCCATTTCCTCAATATCTTTTTTAAGCTGATCAACCTCTTCAATGCGCCGCAGAATATACTGTCTGTTGATATTTCTCAGCTTTATTTCCGCCACATATTCAGCCTGAATATCGTCGATTCCAAAGCCTATCATCAAATTCGGCACAACATCGCTTTCGCTTTCAGTCTCCCGGATAATCTGTATCGCCTTATCAATATCAAGCAGAATCTTAGACAACGCTTCAAGCAGATGAAGCTTCTCTTTCTTTTTCTGAAGTTCAAAGTAAGTACGGCGCTGAACACATTCCTCGCGAAAAGCCGTCCATTCAGTCAGAATTTCCCGAACACCCATAACACGGGGAGTTCCGGCGATAAGAATGTTGAAATTGCACGGATAGCTGTCTTGCAAAGGAGTCAGACGGTAAAGCTTCTGCATAAGCTTATCCGGATCGGTTCCCCTTTTCAGGTCTATAGCAATTTTGAGTCCGTCAATATCGGTTTCATCCCGAATATAAGATACCTCCCGTATCTTTCCCTGCTTTACAAGCTCGACTATTTTGTCAATAATTGCTTCAATAGTTGTAGTATACGGAATCTGCGTAACTTCCAAACAATTCGCGGCTTTATCGTAAGTATATTTTGAACGTACCTTGATGCTTCCCCGTCCCGTCTCAAAGACTTTTTTCAGCTCGTTTTCGTCATAGAGCATAAAGCCGCCCCCCGGAAAATCAGGGCCTTTCATGGTACTGAGAATGTCATGATTCGGATTTTTCATCAGAGCGATAGTTGTCTCGCAGACCTCCTCAAGATTGAACGGACAGACGTTGCTTGCCATAGAAACGGCGATTCCGGTATTAGAATTGACAAGAACCGACGGAAATGTAGCTGGCAGCAGCGTCGGTTCCTGCATCGTATTATCATAGTTTGGAACGAAATCCACCGTATCGCTGTCAATATCGCGGAACAACTCTGCGCAGATTTTTTCCAGCTTTACTTCCGTATATCGGGCGGCAGCATAATGCATCTTACTGGAATACTGCTTGCCGAAGTTTCCCTTTGAATCTACATACGGGTGGAGAAGAGCCTCATTTCCGCGGGTCATACGGACAAGAGTTTCGTATATCGCCTGATCTCCGTGAGGATTAAGCTTCATGGTTTCGCCAACTACATTTGCAGATTTTGAACGTTCCTTGTCGGGATTAAGCAGTCCACGTTTATACATCATGTATAAAAGCTTACGGTGCGAGGGCTTGAATCCGTCAATCTCCGGAAGCGCTCTTGATATAATAACGCTCATTGCATATGGCATATAATTTTTTTTCAGGGTATCTGCTATTTTCTCATTAACAACGCTGCCTGATCCCTCAATATACGCCTCATGCTTAAAAGCGGATTTTTTCGGAGTTGGTTCTTTTTTTCTTGCCATTAATTATTCTCCTTATTTAACAGAGATTCCGATCATTACTGTTTCTTCGTCAATATTATTCCAAACAGAATGCGGAATTTCTCCGTTCACTAAAAATGCCTCATCCTTTTTAATAACAATTTCTTCATCGCCAAGCAGTACTTTAGCTTCGCCCTTTGTTACTATAAAGAGGTGGTTATGCGGATGAGTGTGCTTTTCAACCGGACCTCCGCCGTTTAAGTTCAGGTATGCAACAAAACCGTCAATTACTTCTCCGACTGAATCAAACAGTTTTTTTGCTTCAAAATTTATATGATCCGGAGGCGTGATAAATCCATTTTTCATTTTCAAATCTCCTTTCGGTCATTGATAATATTAACTGATATCTGCCAATTCAAGATAGTCTGATCCGTAGCGGGAAATATAGTCCTTTCGTCCCTGAAGATCATCACCAAGCAACATTTCAAATACATCTGCCGACGCTTTTATATCCTCTGCCGTCACTTTAATAAGGCGGCGTGTTTCGGGATTCATAGTCGTCAGAGACATCATATCAGGTTCGTTTTCACCAAGACCTTTCGACCTCTGAATCGTGTGCTTCTTACCTCCTATAATCTCTAAAATCCGCTGCTTTTCCTGTTCGGTATACGCAAAATAAGTTTTTTCCTTAGTATTGATTTCAAAAAGCGGCGATTCAGCGATATAGACATATCCCTGTTCAATAAGGGTAGGAGTAAGTCTGTACAGCATAGTCAAAATAAGAGTCCTGATCTGGAATCCGTCCACATCCGCATCGGTACAGATCACGATCTTGCTCCAGCGGAAATTATCAATATTAAATGTGGACAGTTCTTTGTTTGCCTTGGCGTTTACTTCCACGCCGCAGCCAAGCACCTTTATGAGATCGGTTATGATCTCGCTTTTGAAAATTTTTGTATACTCTGCTTTAAGGCAGTTGAGAATCTTTCCTCTAACCGGAATAATTGCCTGAAATTCAGCATCTCTGGCAAGCTTTACGGAACCGAGAGCAGAGTCGCCCTCCACAATATATATTTCACGGCGTGATACGTCCTTAGTACGGCAGTCCACGAATTTTTCTACCATATTGGCAAGATCTATAGTTCCCGACAGCTTTTTCTTCATATTAAGACGAGTTTTTTCGGCATTCTCACGGCTCCGCTTGTTCAGAAGAACCTGTTCGGAGATACGCTTTGCCTCGTCGGGATTTTCCATAAAGTATATTTCCAGCTGATGTTTCAGAAACTCCGTCATGGCCTCATAAATAAACTTATTAGTAATCGCCTTTTTTGTCTGGTTTTCATAAGATGTCTGGGTTGAAAAAGAGGATGACACAATAACAAGGCATTCTTCCACATCTATAAAGGTGATTTTCGCCTCATTCTTCTGATAGCCGTTAACTGACTTGATATATGAATCAAGCTGTGATACAAACGCCTGTTTTACAGCTCTTTCCGGCGAGCCGCCGTGTTCCAGAAAACTGGAATTATGATAATATTCGGTCAGTTTTATCTTATTGGAAAAAGTAAGCGCAACATCAAGCCTGACCTTGTATTCCGGCTTATCCTCACGGTCACGGCCTCTTCTTTCCGCTGTCCAGTGCTGAATGGATGTCATTGCCATATCACCGGAAATTTCCTTTACATAGTCGGTAATACCGTTTTCATAGATAAATTCTTCCTCATCAAATCCGCCGTCCGCATTCTCAGTTCTGAATACAAACAGTATATTGGGATTAACCACCGCCTGCCGCTTAAGTACATCACGGAAATAGTCGTCTGATACCTCTATGTCTGTGAAAACATCCAGATCCGGACGCCAGCGTGTTTTTGTACCCGTCTGCTTCTTTTTGCAGGGTTCTTTTTTAAGACCGCCCACATTATCGCCCTTTTCAAAATGAAGCTCATACCTGAATCCGTCACGGATAACCTCTACATCCATATACTCTGAGGAAAATTGCGTTGCACAAAGACCAAGACCGTTAAGACCGAGAGAATACTCATAGGATTCCGCAGAATCGTCATATTTTCCTCCGGCATAAAGCTCACAGTAAACAAGTTCCCAGTTGTAGCGCTGTTCAGAGTTGTTAAAGTCCACAGGACAGCCTCTTCCGAAATCCTCCACCTCAATATCATTATTCTTAAAATGAGTAATGATTATCTTACTGCCATAGCCTTCGCGGGCTTCATCTATAGAATTTGAGATAACCTCAAAAATTGAATGCTCGCAGCCGTCGAGACCGTCCGAACCGAAAATTACTGCCGGACGCTTTCGTACCTTGTCCGCGCCTTTCAGCATGGTAATGCTTTCGTTGCCGTAATCTTTCTTTTTAGCCATTTATCCTCTGCCTTTCCGTTGCACTTTTGCAAATACTTTATTATTGTAGCATATAATAAAAAATTTTTCAAGCATTTTATATTTTAACTAAAAATATGCAGAAAACTCCGCAAATTATTCTGCGGAGTTTTTTGTTTGTCTCTCTGGAATACTATAATACTCTCTGTTGTGCAGAGGAGAGCGTCAATTTAAAAGCAGGCGTCTTAAAGCTGCCATGTCAAATGCGTCGATAACGCCATCCTCACAGAGGTCGGCATTCTGCCAGTTTGTCAGTTCTCCTGAACCAAGGATCCATTTCTGAAGCATTACAAGATCGGCAGCGTCAGCTTTGCCGTCATCATTGATGTCGCCTTTTATTTGTAATTCTTCCCAATGAGCGTACAAAGTAGATAATTGATAATCTACAGCGTTTGTTACTAAAGTTCCACCATTTACATCTGTGTACCAACCTAAAAATCTATATCCCCATCTTGAAGCATCAGGTAACTCTTTATACTTTTCATTATTGTATACTGATAATTTAAATGTATCACAATAACCTCCATTCGGATCAAGAATCACATCAGAATAATAACGTGCATACAATGTCTGATCTTCTGTTATAGCAACCTTAGTATTTTCTGTAATTTTTATTCCTCCTATTGGCTCCGTATACCACCCGTCAAAGCTTATACCAAGCTGCATACTAAATTTTGGAAATGTGCCATATGTCAAACCATATATTACTTCTTTAGACGATACAATGTCACTATCACAAACAAATGAAACAGTATATTTATTCGCCCCAGTTGCAAATGAAATTGGTTGACAGTAATTCCAGCATTCTTCATAATTAGAGTTTTTTGAACATACTGCGACAGAAAATTCAGTATTTGCTGGCATAGTTATAGTTAACGAGTTTTCATTAGAAGGAAAATCCCAATAATCTGCATACGAAGTTCCATCAGAATTATAAATTCTTAAATCATATCCAGTCGCATTATAAACTAAATCCCACGAAAATGTAACTTCTTGACCATTAACATCAACATTCAAATTTGGTGCTTCTAAATTAGGCTTTTGAGGTGATATTGTAAAATATTTCGTTGTTGATGATGAACCTGAATTATTTATAGTCGTTATTTTTAGGTAGTAATCTTCACTTACATTGGATTGACTAAATTTCCATTTGTATACATTTCCGGTCAGATTCGAATTACTAATAATAACATTTCCGTTAACAAAACCAATTTCAGCCATGTAGCAATCTACATTTTCTTGTTTTGTCCATCCAAAAATCAAATAACTAGAATCATAATCAACTTTTATTGTAACATCTGGAGCATTTGGTGGCTCAAATGGATTCATCTGACCTTTTATAATTTCTACCAACTTATTAACAGTAGCCGGACCTGCGATACCGTCCGCTTCAAGCCCGTTTGCTTTCTGAAAATTTACAACTGCCTGTTTTGTTCCCGAACCAAACTGACCGTCAACATCAAGACCTGCATTGTTTGCCTTGTTTAAAGCTGTCTGTAACCAACTTACTCCGCTTCCTCTTGAGCCCATTGAGAGCAAAGGATTTCCGCTCGGACGAGGATACGGTATACCAAGTTCGTCGTCGTTTTCAGGTATAGATGCGCTATTGTAATACGGATGAATATAACACTGTACTTGACCGGTTGAAGTAGCATTACGAGTTTTTACATAATTTGTTTTATAGTTGCCGGTACTGCCAGCGTTGCCGCCAATTGTGTAAACAGTACTTCCGCTAACTTTATATACAATTTCAACATGGTCATATGGACCTGAAACGCTGTTCCAGTCAAAAATACATATGTCTCCGACTTGCGGTGTAGAAGTTTCTTCGCCTTTTATAGCAGATGCTAAGTTTCTTACTCTGCCTTCTTCCGGAATAATTGCATCTTGTCCCGCAAGCCTTGCACAATCAGCTACGAACCATGCACACCAATCTGAATTATAACCTAATTGCGAACCCTTTTTCCCCTCTTGTGCAAAGGCAATATTAACCATATTTTGAGCTGGATCGTTCCCTAATGAATAATTACTACTAAAATTTCCTGATCTGTTCTCTGCTTTAACAGCTGGTTTAACCCACGGCAAAACCACAAAACACAAAACAAATGCGGTCAGCGCCGCCACCATCCTCAAAACAGATTTTCTCTTTTTCATAAAATGTCAACTCCTGTTCATAATATTTATAGTCATATATGACTATAATATAATACAATTATAATCTATTTAGATTTATTTGTCAATAGCTTTTAGTCATTTATGATAAAATAATTTTGAAAGGATGTGTCACATATGGCTTTTTACCAGCGTATCAGGGATTTAAGAGAAGACGCGGACAAAACGCAGTCGGAGATTGCCGAATATCTCGGTACAACAGCCCAGTATTACGGAAAATACGAAAAAGGCGAACGTGAGCTACCATTTTCACGGGCAATACAGCTTGCCGATTACTACGGCGTAAGTCTGGATTATCTTGCCGGAAGATGCAGAAACAAACAAGAAATGTCTGTAAACGAGGACGAAGCCGCGCTTCTCAGCGACTGGAGAACACTGTCTGAACGCAGCCGGGGAAAAGTAGAATACCTCATATCTGAGCTTATCGAGACGCAATCCAAATTAAAAGGCGCCTGATTTCCATGAAAAAAATTTGATCTGAACATAAAAAATCCCCATGACCGTTATCTGTCACGGGGATTTTCATAATTTTTACCAAAGAATCAGTCCAAAAGTTCCTCCCATTCTTTTTCCTTAAATCCTACAAGAACACTGTCCTCACAGATCAGGAGGGGTCTTTTTACCAGCATTCCGTCCTCGGCAAGAAGCCGGAGCTTTTCATCATCTGTCATATTATCAAGTTTTTCTTTAAGTCTCATTGAACGGTAGAGAATTCCGCTGGTATTGAAAAACTTTTTCACAGGCAAACCGCTTTTTTCATGCCATTCTTTCAGTTCCTCATAGGTCGGATTTTCCTCTTTGATATTCCTCAGAGTATATTCGATTCCCTTTGAATCAAGCCAGTTTTGTGCCTTTTTGCAGGTAGCACACTTCGGATAACATATAAATTTCATTTTTTAACCTCCGTTAAACTTTTTATTCAAAATCTTCTCCGCCTCTGCAACGCTTTCCGGATCAGGCTCTCTGAACCGTTCAAGCCTTGAATTATCACAGATATTAACGTAATTACAATATGTACACGGTACGCGTCCTCTTATCACAAGGGGAACCGCCTCGGCATTTCCGTCAAGAAGCTCCTCAGCCATTTCTTTCAGCTTTCCGTAAGTAAATTCACGAAGCTGTTCAAGTCCCTCCTGAGAAATACACGATGAATTTGCATAAAGCTCCCCTGATTTTTTTAGTTTCACAGGAATATAATTTCCGCCTACGCCCTTTTCCATAGCCTCAAGAACATTCATATCACTGAGCACAAGACCGCTTGTTTTCAGTGATGAATTCAGCATCTCATTGTTGAAGCTGTTGATCTTGCAGCCTTCCGGTGAAAAATCCTGAAGCTGAACAGGCGAATAAAGTACGCCTGCCGGACTGCAGTCCTGATATTTTCCGCCTTTATCCGTGGATGAAAAAAGATAAAGAAGCATCTGTAAATTTATGCCGCTCCCAAGAGATTCCGGAGTTATGCTTTTCCGGCTGCTCTTATAATCAACGATCCTCACATATTTTTTTCCGTTTATCTCACAAATATCAGCTCTGTCCACTATGCCGCCGAAACTCAGATTATATTTTCCTCCAAAATCAATAGAAACCGAATGCTGATTACGCAGATCAAGTTCATAGTCGCGGGGAATGAAAGCAGATGCCATAAGCGACTGCTGGGTATGAATAAAAACATTTGTCATTCTCTCTGTAATCTTTTTGAATATCAGATCAGATCTGGGATTACTGCTGAAATCGCCTCCAAGCCTCTCATTACGAAATTTACAGGCACATTCGCTTATTTCCATATCCAGATCATCATAAGACAGCTGCAAAAAGCTTTCTTTCGGCCGTGAAGCAAGAATATTACTGAAACAGATGTGAAAAAAATCTCCGGCTGCTCTGGCATCGAGTTCCATTTTTTCATTTTTGAAAAGACGCAGACATCTGTCGCAGAAAAACTGAAAATGACACTGATTAAACTCGTCAAGACTGGATGGAGAGATTACCAAAGGCGTAAAGCTTTTCAGCTTACGCATAATTTTACTGTCAATTGTAAACTTCTGCTTATATGAACTGCGGCTGAGAACGTAAGAGATGCGGCTTTTATAGCTGTCATCGCTGCAAAGAACGTGATTCAAGGACGCCGACTCCGTGCTTCCTAAATCTCTGTTCTGCATATAATGATAAAAGGCAGAATGCATCGTTACAGCATAAAAATGCGGCGGCATATCATTTGCTGTAAGCCGAATTTTTTCATCTCCGAACATAGAAATAACGCTGTCAATTATTTGCGAAGGATACTTAGCCTGTCCTGACATATCAGACAGAGGATATGTTATATAAAGCTTTTCGGAAGCAGCAGACAGCGACTTATATACTACAAGCCGCTCAGATGCAATAAGATCGGAAAGAGGACGCGATATTTCAATGCCGTTTTTAGCCAGTTTCATCTTATCAGTTTCCGAAAAAAGACCGTGAACACTGACAAAATTAGGAAAATCACCGTCATTAGCGCCCATGACAAAAACAACCCTCGGTGAATTAAGACGTGCTGTCCGTGACGAAGCCGCAGTAACCGCGTCAAGTGTCTGCGGAGGTACGGAATATTTGATTCTTCCCACCATTGACCGTATTATTCTGACCAGCTCGGCAAATGTAATTTCCCTTTCTCCAAGAGTACCGCTTATGCTGTCCAGGATATTAATAAGACATCCCCAAAGTCTTTTCAGCTCCGACGCTTCAAAATCGAGATTGTTCCTAATGAGTCTGCCCATAAGACGTCCAGTATTCCGCTCTGCTCCGCAGCTTATAAGATACTCATAAAGCAGCCTGGCAGCTTTTTCAGCCGTCGTCCGCCGGCCAAGCTTTCTTTTCAATTTTATAACGGGATTAATGAAGCTTTCCCGTATTCCGTTCAGCTTTTCCAGATTTATATCCTGAGCCGTAAACGGACTGCACCAAGTATCTCCGTCAATTCCCCATTTATAGCAGTAATTTTCAAGGAGCGATATATCAGTCAGGGACAGAGCCAGAATTCCGCTTTTCATCATCCGGAAAATATATTCTGAACGCAGCTTTACGGCAGTCAGCAGACTGAGAAGAGAAGTAAAGAATACCATGATCGCCGTATGGTTTACCGGCAGCTCTACACTAAGAAAATACGGTATATCATAACGCTGGAATGCACCTTTAAGAACGCTGGTATACGCCGATATATCATTAGATATAACAGCTATATCACGATACCGCAAAGTACTGTCATCATGGATAAGCCGCTTAATAGAAGCACAGACAAATTCTGCTTCCCCGTACATATCTCTTGCTTCAAAAATACGAATATTATTCGGCTCAGGAGCTCTTTCCGGATCATTTTCCATATTCCTCATAATTCGTCCGCTGAGATATTCAAGCTCCGGATTTTTAAATCTTCGGCTTTGGGTACACGGCGTAATCCGGTACTTCAGACCAAGATCGGCACAAATTCCCGTTATACGCCTGAAAGTACTGTTCACTGTCTCAAACAGAGTAAATTCTCCGGCATATACATCATCAGTACGCAGAACTATAGTAACATTTTCTGCATGCTCCAGCATGACCCTGAGCATTTCAAGCTGATCTCCAGTAAAGCTCTCAAATTCGTCAATATAGACATTCTTTCCCTTAAACCACCCCTGTGATGCGGCCACGGCAGCTCCTTCCTTAATATTGTCAAGGCTGTTTTTAAAACCATACTCTCTCATCATCCGCTCATATTCAAGATAAATAAGAGATATATCCGAAACCTTATCTGACAGCCGTTTATCAGACGTCACAGCTCTTGCCGCCAGCTGCTCAGGCTCGATTCCGGAACGCTTCATATCATTAATAAGAGTCAGAACCTCTTCCGCAAATTCACTCTGAGAGCTTCGAGTACGGAAATATGTCATAACTCCCGGCATATTACGGACAGAATTCACCGCCTGATAAATCATTATCATCTGAGCAAGCTCATCCGCATATTCTCCGGTTCGTCCCGGTTCACCGAAAAGCTGAAAAAGCTGTCTGGAAAGTCCTGTGAATGTAGATGATGACAGTTCATTAAATCTGTCTGCACCTAAATAAAAGTACAATGTTTTATCAAATTCATAGGAATACTGTTCCGGTACTATAATGCAGGCGTCTGTGCCGGCATTTTTTATCTTCTCAAACATCAGAGTAGTTTTTCCGCTTCCGGCAGAACCTATTATAAATTCAACCATAAAACCTCCGTACAAATAAAAGATCCGTACAGCAGTCAAGCCAAGTACGGATCTGCATTCTCACTGTTGTTCAGAGCCTGAATCAAAAGCCGTTCAGATGAGCCGATTTCATTATTTCCGGATAATTGTCATAACAGTAATCACAGGCTACCATTCCAAGTATTCCCTTAACAGTACCAGTGATGGAATACTGCCACATACCGTAAAATCCAGGATAATCCGGAGATGATACTCCATAATGCGATACCCATACCGCATACTTTTGGAATATTGAAGAATCAAAACGATTATTTAATGCATCGGCAGAACTCATGATCCCGATGTAATAGCCCTTTGATTCAACATAAGAACAGAATGCATCGGCAATAGCTGTTATCTCTGCATTGCTCAGTTCGGATGTTGTCACATCTTCAATATCCATATATAATGGATATTCAAACTGACAACCCTCAATAGTTTTGCAGAATGCCTCAGCTTCCTTAACAGCCTCATCAGGAGTTCTAGCATAGCTGTACCAATATGTTCCCACATCAAGTCCGGCAGCTTTCGCACCGCTGTAATTTTGGTCAAAATAAATATCTTTCTGGCTTTCGTACTGACCGTAGCCTGAACGAATCATAGCAAAATCAATTCCGTCATCAGCAGCCTCTGACCAGTTTATATTTCCCTGCCATGAAGATACGGCGATACCCTTTGCAGTTATATCGGTATCTCCATCTACAGGAGGCATATTCGGCGGCTTTACAGTTCCTTGTCCAATGTCTCCTGCAATGACATAAGGATAATTGATATAGCAGTGATTGAGATCAAGTCCGTTTCCGTAAATACCATCAACCTGATCAACGCCGCTGCTTGTGTACTGCCACATACCATAGTCGCCGCTGAAATCAGGCTTATCTGCATCTGTATAATGTGCTACCCAGACATCATATTTTTCAAGTACAGAATCATAAATTTTTGAGGTCAAAAAGCTTGCACAACTGTATACGCCTACATAGCAGCCCTTTTCTTTCAGTCTGGTACAGAAAGCGTCAACGATAGCTGAAACCTGCGCTGTAGTAAGCTGCATCTGGGACGGATCTTCTATATCAAAATAAACGGGATATGTAAAGTCATAGTCCTTGATGATTTCATAGCATACCTCGGCCTCCTGATAAGCCTCTTCAACAGTAAGAGCATAGCTGTACCAGTAGGTTCCGCACTGAATTCCCGCATCCTGGGCACCGGCCATATTCTGCCTGAATTTAGGATCCTCCTGCGAGATTTCATTTCCATATCCTGAACGGATTATGGCAAAATCAACACCGCTTGCCTTAACTAAGGGCCAATTTATATCCCCCTGCCACTGCGATACATCAATTCCCCATGATTTCTTATAAATATCAGGATCGTCATTGTTTTCAGACGCAACATGAGCGTCATATATGTCAAAAACATCAAATGCAATCTCCTTAGCATCGGAAAGCGCAGATGCGGAATTAAGAGAATTTTGTGCCAAGTCTTTACTTTTTAATGAAAGTATGCTATCATTAACTGAGGAGGTATCCTCCGCATAAGCAGATGTACAAACCGCTGATCCGGCAATCATCATTGACAGAAAAGCTGAAAGAAACCGATAGTACCTTTTCATTTAATCGTCTCCTTTTTATTAATCGTTTGTTTCCGGATTTTGCATTATGTAAATTAATTTTAAATGTTCCGGAATTTATTGTCTTTTTTATTATATCTCATAACACCATTTTTTTCAAGTAATAACAAGCAATTCTTTCAGCCCCGAATACATTTTCGGAACATTTTACTATATACAATACTTCCTTTTGTGCATTTTAAACAATATATATTTACAAGGCAGATGATAACAAAATGAAATCTTTTTTAATAAATGGTAACGACAGCGGTCAGAGGATTGACAAATTTATTACAAAATCCCTGCCTAAGCTGCCCAAAAGTATGATGTATAAACTAATACGAAAAAAAGACATTAAAATTAATGGAAAAAAATGCGAAATATTCACAATTCTGCGTGAAGGCGATAATGTGACAGTATATATTAAAGATGAATTTTCAGACGTAAAAAAACATGATCTTAGTTTTATGGATGCTCCCGCTAATCTTGATATTGCTTTTGAAGACAAAAATATTATTATTGTACACAAACCAATCGGTCTTGACTCTCATTCAGGCAGCGAAAACAAAGATACTCTCATAAATCGCATAAAACACTATCTTTACGAAAAAAAAGAGTATATTCCTGATCGAGAAAACTCCTTTGCCCCTGCTCTTTGCAGCCGCCTGGACAGAAATACATCCGGTCTTGTGACTGCCGCCAAAAACGCTGCCGCTCTTAGAGAGATAAATATGGCGATACAAAAAGGGAATATCCGGAAAATTTACCGCTGCGTATGCATTTCACCGCCGCCGAAAAATGCCGGAATTATTTCGGCATACCATAAAAAGGACATTTCTGAAAACCTCGCTGTCATCTCCGACACGCCCCAAAAAGGGTATAAGTACATTAAAACCGGATATAAGATCATTGCACGGAATAACGGGCTTACTCTTGTTGAAGCAGCTCTTTATACCGGACGTACTCATCAGATCAGGGCGCATCTTGCACATATCGGCGCTCCACTCCTGGGAGACGGAAAATATGGCGATAAATCAGTAAATAAACGTTTTGGAGTTTTCTCCCAGCAGCTCTATGCCTTTTCCTTGGAATTTTACCTTCCGGAAGATTCGCTGCTATCCTATATGAATAAAATTAAAATATCTGCCGGAACTCCGGATTTTGAAAAGAAATACTTCCGTTAACACTGAAACCGGATGCCGTACAGCAGCGGCATCCGGTTATTTTTATTTTGAATTGTTCTTTAATTTGGCTGACCTATACGGCTGCGGATATTATTTTCCTTAAGCTCCCTCCCCTCAGCGATAAGGCGACGCATTGATTCGGCATCCCCTGCCTTGAGAGCTTCACTGTATCTGCCAAGATTTTCAATTAAAAGATCCAGCTCATAAATCAGATGTTCTCTATTCTGCATAAAAAGCTCAGTCCACATATTTTCATTCATAGTGGCAATTCTCGTCATATCCTGAAAGCTTCCGCCGCTGAATCCGCATTCAAGCCCCAACTCTGGACTCTTGACATAAGCGCTCGACACTACATGAGCAAGCTGCGAGGTATAGGCAATCATTCTGTCATGAGTTTCCGGCGATGTTACAACAATTTTTCCCGCTCCAAGCTCACAGCAAAGACCTTTCAAAAGCTCCACATCCTCCTTACTGCTGTCTTCAAACGGAACAACAACAAAATTAGCCTTAACAAAAAGATCTGCGCTGCTGTTATGGTACCCCCCAAATTCCTTTCCGGCCATTGGATGTATCCCAACGTATCTCAAATTGTTATCTTCAGCGATGTGTTTCATCCGGTATGAAAATTCTCCCTTGATTCCGCAGACATCGGTAACAATAGTTCCTTTATTCATTTTCGGAGCATTACTGATGAACCACTTCTCAGCTGCTTCGGGAAAAAGGGCAATTACAGCCAGATCTACATCTGAAAAATCGCCATCAAAAGGTTTGTCAACTGCCACATCCCTAAGAGCCGCATATTCAATGTCATGATTTAAATCACTTCCATAAACGGTATGATATGTATATTTCTTCAGCGCCTTGCACAATGAGCCACCAATAAGACCAAGACCTACTATAAGTATATTTATTGGTAAACACCCCTTTCAGAAAAATACTTCAGAAGAAACTGTTACAAACAAGCTCTGAATTAAAAAGGAACTTTAATTATTCCTTGTCTGGCAAGCTGGCAAAGAAAAAGATAACGAGCTTCATCACGGCATTCAGGCTTTGCCATATAATACATATAGTGTTCAATCAGATTAAGCATCTCCAGCGAACGCCCTTCAATCTTAAATTGATTAAATCCCATCGGCATATATTTTTCACGAATAGCCTCTGGAGTAACATGAGTTTTTAAGTTCTTTATCTGAAAAAGAGTTCGGTTCATACATTCACACTTTTCGGTTTCCGGACTAAAATAATCTGAATACTGGTTATATTCATAAAAATTAAAATCACGATCCGGCTTCCTTCTGATGTGCTCTGCATAAGCCAGCTGCTCTGCACCTATTGCTCTGTAATGAATCGAGCGCAGTTTACATTCAGGATTACAGCAGGCATTGACGAGAATTTCGCACTTTTCCTTATTTTTTATTTTTTCAAGTATTTCAAACTTATTATTAAAATCATAATCAACAACCACTATATGATAATCCTTATCAAGCTCTTCCGAAAGCTTTTCAAAATCCGTAATCCGTTTACAGGTAGAACTTGTTACTTTATAGCTTGGATACGTTGTCCGTATGTACTCCTCCAAAATTGGAGACGCTGTGATAACCTCGTTCATACCGTTATCCGCCAGCTGCATTATCATGTTACAGAAATCGTCTTTCAGATGTCTTTCTTCAATCAGCGGATTAGTAAATGTAAAACGCAATGGAATTTTTTTATCATTAAACGCTTTAATTACCTGCTTAATATAATTCCTGTCGCACTTTCCGAACTTCATGCGTCCGCCATTCCATATTGCAGGAGGGAACACGCCATATACTGAAGCTATTTCCACATCATCATAAAAATATTCAGGAAGAGCCTTTATCATTTGTATAAATATATAATTCAGCATGTAATTCTGAGCGAAACCCGGAAGATGAAATTTTACTGTCATTTTTCCACCTCTTTCAAATCATGTAACAATAAGCAAATTCAGACAAAAAAAATAATAAATAGCCATAAAAATATTCAGAACCTGTCCAATATAAGATGTATGCAGACATATTCTTAGTTTAAATTCCGTTAACATTATATCATATATTTAAAAAAAAATCAAGTTTTTATAATAGAAAAAATAACAGATCACGTTCAAGAGTAATATGAACGAATTTTTAAGTATAATTTTTGCTAAACAGATATATAGAACATATAAACACAAACTCTCAGACCGGAGACATATTCAACAGTTTATAAATAACTATGCATAAATCATGTAAAAGCTATCTGCATATATAATAAAATACACCCCACCAAGGAGTGTATTTTATCATTAATAAAATAGCGTGCCTGGAGGGATTCGAACCCCCGACCTACTGGTTCGTAGCCAGTCACTCTATCCAGCTGAGCTACAGGCACATTAATCTTACTTAATATATTATACTACAATTTTTTGAAAAGTCAATAGCAAAGTAAAAAAAACGTCAAAATGCACTAATCTCAACATTAAATACCACAAAACATTACCAACAAAAACAAAAATATAAAAAGATCAAAAAAACTATTGACATTTTCAAATAAATCTGATATAATTTAATTGTTGTGAGACATTAGCTCAGCCGGTAGAGCATACGCCTTTTAAGCGTAGGGTCGAGGGTTCAAATCCCTCATGTCTCACCATCCTTGTGGAACAAAAAAGATATCCACCCT
>CAJTWQ010000035.1 GCA_910579835.1 uncultured Ruminococcus sp. | reverse complement strand
CCATTCACCTTTCATGCCGATTTCCGACAGTATCTCACAGGTATATATGCAGGAGTTTTCGTCGTCATCCGCAACAAGAACGGGAAGATCAATGAATTTATCATAAGCTATTTTTTCATCATCCGTTCTTAGCTTCAGGAAAAAGGTTACGGTAATCCTCGTTCCCGCATCGATCTCACTTTCCACCTTTATATTGCCGTTCATCATCTGTACGATATTTTTAGTAATCGGCATTCCAAGACCAGTTCCCTGAATCTTTTCAACACGTACATCACTTCTGTTTCGTGTAAACGGCTCAAAAATATGCTCCATATACTCCTTGCTCATACCAATACCGTTATCCTCAAACACGAATTCATAGCATCCCACTTTCGGTTTGTTTGTGGTTTTTTCAGTAATATAAAGATTGATATTTCCGCCTACAGGCGTATATTTGATGGCATTGCTCATAAGATTCATGAAAACCTGCTGTATACGCTGACTGTCACCGATAACATGCTCATGATCAATATCTTTTATAAAAACACTAAGTTCGTGCCTCTTGGACGATACATCCGGTTTTGACATGGTAAGAAGATTGTCAATAAGTTCCGGCAGGCTGAACTCATCCTCCTGAAGCTCCATTTTGCCTGATTCGATCTTCGACATATCCAGAACTTCATTAATTATTCCCAGAAGGTGCTTGGAAGAAACAGTTATTTTTGCAAGGCAGTCCGCAACGCGATCCCTGTCGTCCATATGAGTAGCTGCAATAGCTGTCAAGCCTATAATAGCATTCATTGGCGTTCGTATATCATGACTCATATTAGCCAGAAAATCAGTTTTAGCGGAATTGGCTATATTCGCTGATTCATACGCTGTACGAAGAGCCGTCTGCTGTGCCAGCTCAGCTTGCTTCTGTTCTTCAATTAACGTTCCGGCAAATATCACCGAAATAACCTTTCCGCTGTCGTCTCTTTCACAGACGACAAGCGTCATCCTGCACCAACCGATCTTCTTTCTTTGATATTCAATACTAATATAATCCTTATTGGCAAGGTCATGTACTATTGATTCCGGATTAAGAAAATCACTGACCTTATGAACAAATTCCGGCATTACATATTTCTCCGTATAAATACGGACAAAATCCTGATATTGTCCCTTCTCCGAAAGTGCAGCGGCAATATCGTCATTCTGCTTAAAAGAAGTATAACTGTGATCACACAGTGAAAAGAGATAAAGACCGGAGTAAATTCTTCCCAGCGATTCTATAACAAACTGACGTTCCTTTTCTTCCTGCCGGCTTGATGTTACATCGTAAACAACAAAACTCACATTTATATTTCCATATATCTTGTACAGCAGTGTGAGCACAAGAAAATATTTGCCCGTTTCCGGAATATGGTATTCTATCTCTGTAATAGTCGTTCCGTTTTCATAGGCTTCGATCATTTTCTCCTTGCTTCTTATTATATTAAGATTCGTACTGTCAGTTACTATCCTCTCGTCATTGAACCATTTTTCCATAAGATCATCATACTGCGCCGGAACCATCAGCCCTATGTTTTCCGTCAAGTTAAATCCGTCCCAAGATATAACATGATTATTCAGCCAGCCGTTCATAAGATCTATTGTAAAAATAGCCTCGCTGCCATAAGCCAAGGCATTTCTGTACTGACGGCGTTCTTCTTCAAGACGCTTTTCCATAAGCTCCTGCTGGGTTATATCCATTAATGAACTTAAAATAAAACGCTTTCCATCATCGAACTCCAGAAGCTTCGTATTTGTTTTGAAAGTAAATCGGTCGTCTTCCGAAGTAAAATGAAATATATATTCTGTCTGATCGCCTGGCTTTTTCAGAGCATTTACTGCCTTTCTTATTTTTGGTATATCATCAGAATCTACCATCAGCATAATATCGGAGCCATTTTCTCCGACACTCCCTGCATTGTTCATGTCAGAGCCGATAGATGAGAATATTCGCTTTGCCTCCTGATTGATGATAAGTATCTCCCGTTCTGGCAGGGTATATGCAAAAATTCCGCTGCCAAGCGATTCAGCCATTTTCTCCTGCATGGACAGAAGCTTGCTTACCTGAGCGTTTCTTTCCTCAAGCTCGGTGACATCCTGCATCAGCGTGTAATAATATTTTCTGCCTGTGGCGCTGTCATGTATAAGCTTTCCACGGTCAATAACCCATCTTATGCTGCCGTCCTTATGAGGAACACGATATTTGACACTATATGTTCCTTTTTCTTCTATCTGCCGATTAGCCTCTGCAAGAGCTGCCTCTCCGTCCTCCGGATGTATATTGCTTGTGACGCGCAGACCGAAATTTTTTAAAAATTCATTTACCGTATATCCCTGAAGCCTTGCTGCGCCTTCGCTTATATAATCATAGCTGAAATCCTCATCTGCATTTATAATTCTCAGACCACCGGAAATACCGTTCAGAATAGTATCGATCCTTATATTTATTTCATCGTTCAATGATGCAAGCTTTTCATTTGCATTCTGCAAATATGTCTTCTGATTTCTTTCCCTGCGCCTTATTTCAGAAATATCCGCTGCAACCACAGAAGCATGAATATGACCTGTCTCATCATCTCTTGACATAAGACAATTAGTTCTTATGTAAATATCATTTTGAGGAGCATAGTATTCCGTAACAGCATTGGTAATACCCTTTTCAAATTTTTTTAGAAGCCCGGCGCAGGTAAAATTCTCACGCATTGATTCGTCGGCAAATTCTATTTTGAATTCCTCAACATACTTATTAAGCATTACATCAAAGCTTACAGGAACAGTAAATCCCAATTTTTTTATAATATTAACGCCATGAGCCGTAACAAATTCCTCATGAATCAGTCCCTCATTAATATCAAAGAAAAGTGTAAATTCGCTTCCGGTTGCCAAGGCGTCACGATAGCTTTTACGCTCCCTTGCAAGGGAATCGGTCAGAAGCTTCTGCTCCGTTACATCCATAAGAGAACAGAGAATATACTTCTGTCCATTGGCAAACTGAAGAAGCTTTACGCTTGATTCAACGCTTATAATACGACTGTTTACATTGGCCCTGTAGGCAATCTGGATAGATTCTCCTACTGCTGTCGGTCTGTTTACTGCATTAACGACACGGTCACGATCCTCAGGAACGATCCTTTCTCTAAGAAATGAAATAAATCTGCTTGCAGCATCGCCGTCAAATTTACATCCCAATATCCTTCTTGCAACATCGTTGACCGCAAGGATCCTGTAATCCGGAAGAGTATAGGCAAAAACGCCGCAGCTTATGGAATCTATTATTTCTCTCTGCATATCACGGCTGTCTTTCATTTTAGCATGATTTCTGACTACTTTTTCATGTTCGCTGCGATTATGCATGGCTATCCCGATAAACGATCCGAGAATAGAAAGCGATTCTGATATTACGTTTGTAATATCGCCGGGAGCGTTATCCACGCCTATAAATCCTGCAAGAGAACCGTTAATATTAACAGGAGCTTCAATAACGCTTTTTATATTCTGCCGTGAAAGCAGATCGTACATAAACGGATCGGAAAAGCGTATATTTTCAATATCCGGAATAATAACACATTTGCCTGCACTCAGGGGAGAGACCCATGTAATATTATCCTGACTGATATTCTGAAGAGTGTTTATTTCCGGCCGGATACCCTGAGCGCACCATTCAAAAGTATTTGAATAAAATTCTCCGTTTTTTTCAAATATATACGCTCTTTCAGCATGCATATATTCTCCTACGCATGCAAGCATTTTATTTATAGCCTCATTAAGATCTTTTGCTGAATTTAGCCGTGCTATCTGCTCATGGATCATCTTTGAAGCTTCCAGTTCTTTCAAAAGCATGGATGTATCCTGATTTGAGCAATCATTAATCATTTTCAGACGCCTCCTCAGTTTTTAACGATATTAATAATCAATTTTCTTCATTATAACATTTTTCAGTATAAATTGCAACAACAAAATCAAATTTTTAATACTATTTTGAACCATAACAGAGGTCTATGCTGCTCCGCTGCCTTTTTTGTTAATTGTCTCACTTCTATTTTATGCCTACAATGCTGCCATGTTTTTCAGTGGCAGCATTGACACTTATTGGAATTTATGGTATAATAAAAACAAATTATAAAAAACAGGAGCTGACTAATTTGAAGAATACTTTTGGTTCAAGCGTTTCGGTCACTATTTTCGGTGAGAGCCATGGTCACATGATTGGAACCGTATTGGACGGCATGGCTCCCGGAGTCAGTGTGGATGAGGAATTTATCGCTGCACAAATGTTACTGAGAAAGGCGTCGGGATCTATCTCTACCGCTCGTCATGAAGCTGATGCAGTAAAGATTGTCAGCGGTGTTTTCAACGGAAAAACAACCGGAACTCCCATAACCTTCATTATTGAAAATCAGGATCATAAAAGCCGTGATTATGGCGAACTAGCTTACAAGATCCGCCCGGGTCATGCCGATTATACGGCCTCCGTGAAATATCATGGTTATCAAGATTTTCGTGGCGGCGGACACTTTTCAGGAAGAATCACCGCCGGAATAACAGCCGCTGGAGCCGTTGCTATAAGCGCGCTCAAGGCTAAAAATATCATGATAGGAACTCATATTCTTTCCTGTGCCGGAGTCTATGACCGCAGTTTTTCTGAGTCTCCCGAATGTGAAATAGAAGAACTCGGAAAAAAGACCTTCGCTGTTCTTGACGACAACATTCAAAGCGATATGATCGCTAAAATAGAAGCGGCACGAAGCTGCGGAGACAGCGTAGGCGGGCGCCTGGAAACAGCTGTAACAGGTGTTCCGGCAGGTGTGGGAGAGCCGTGGTTCGACACCTTGGAAAGTATGCTGTCACATATTATTTTCAGTATCCCGGCAGTGAAAGGCGTTGAATTTGGCGGAGGTTTTGGTCTGGCAGATATGACTGGCAGTCAAGCTAATGATCCGTTCCGTTCCAAGAATGGCAAGATCTGCACCGAAACAAACCGCTGCGGTGGAATTCTAGGAGGAATTTCTGACGGCATGCCAATAATCATAAGAACGGCTGTCAAGCCGACTCCGTCTATATATAAGGAACAAAAAACCGTCAGTCTGAATTCATTGAAAAATACAACACTGATAATTAACGGGCGCCATGATCCTGCCATAATACACAGAGCAAGGGTTGTGCTGGACAGTGCCGTTGCTCTTTGTCTGTGCGATCAGTTAGCGCTCCGGTTTGGCACAGACTGGCTTAAATCGTAATACATTTGAAAGGATGATAAACAATGTCAATGAATATCATAAGAGAACTGCCCCGTCCCTCAGAAATCAAAGCGGCTCACCCTATCACTTCTGAGCTTTTAGAGGTAAAGGAAAGGCGTGACGAGGAAGTAAAAAAAATTTTCCGAGGTGAATCGAATAAATTTCTGCTTATAATAGGTCCGTGCTCCGCTGACAGCGAAGACAGCGTTCTTGACTATATAACACGTCTGCGCAAGCTGCAGGAAAGGGTCAAGGACAAAATTCTGATTATCCCCAGAATTTACACCGGAAAGCCCCGTACTACGGGAGACGGATACAAAGGAATGCTTCACCAGCCCCGCCCGACAGCTATGCCTGATCTAAAAAGCGGAATTATAGCTGTGAGAAATCTCCATATGCGCGCTCTTGCCGAAACAGGCTTCAGCGCAGCAGACGAGATGCTATATCCCGAAAACTACAGCTATCTTGACGATCTACTTGCATATATCGCAGTGGGAGCGCGTTCTGTTGAAAATCAACAGCACAGGCTTGTTTCAAGCGGCGTTACAATACCGGTAGGAATGAAGAATCCAACAGGCGGCGATATATCCGTAATGATGAACTCCATTACAGCCGCTCAGCACGCTCATGCCTTTATTTACAGGGCAAGTGAAGCAAGAAGCGACGGCAATCCATATGCTCATGCTATCCTTAGAGGATATGTCAACGACAGAGGACAGTCATTTCCAAACTATCACTATGAGGATCTTTATCGGCTGGCGGAGACATATGCAGAGCGGGAACTTAAAAATCCTGCGCTTATTGTTGATACCAATCATTCTAATTCCGGTAAGCAGTATCTTGAGCAAATCCGTATTGCCAAGGAAGTTCTTCACAGCATGCGGCACAGTCCGGAAATAAACAGGCTGGTAAAGGGTCTTATGATTGAGAGTTATATCGAAGACGGATGTCAAAAAATCGGTGAGAATATCTACGGAAAATCTATCACCGACCCATGTTTGGGCTGGGAAAAATCCGAACGTCTAGTTCTTGATATTGCAGAACTTTTTAAATAATCATTAACGTCGGCTTTTTAATTTTCATAATATTATTAAAAATTTGATCTATGCAGGATTACAATACACCGAGGAAGAATGCTAAGAGGAACATCAAACGGATCTTGTGGTATTCAGAGTAAAGCTTCACCAGAAAGGATATATACGTTCGATAGCAGGACTCTGGAATATAAGCTTAAGTAAAATTACTGATAATCTTTTCATGATAATTCCTCCTGATTTTCATATGTTTTAAAACCGTTTAGCCAGCAATATATCAATACGGCTCTGCAAATTAAGAGCGCACTTCTGAGCCGTTATCTCGTCATTAATAAAGCGTTGATATTTCCCCCTTATTATATCGTCTATTTCACGGTAATGCATAGACAGCTTATTGCAGTTGGCTGCAAAATCGAGATAACGCTGCACCTGTTCCTCTGTGACTGTGGATTCATAAGAAAATGAAACGTCATTTATTGTTGTATTCGTTACTTCAGGCTTGCCATCCTTATAAGTAAACCGTTTATAGCCCTTGTCAAACGACTTTTTGAATATGCTGTTTGCGAAATGTGCTACTGCATCGTCATTTTTACTTAATGCATAAGATATGAATTTCCATGCACCATCAGGATCACTGCTTGTGGAAACGATAAAATAGCAGTTATTGCTGCTTATCCTGTTTGCAGATACTCCGGGCATATTCAGCAGAGAAACATCCCCATTTTCAATTCTCTTCGTCCCACTGTTTCTATAATATTCCATAAGCTTCCCGAGGAAAGACAATCGGAGGAAAAGATTGATTTGCCGTTTTTTACTGCACTGAATATACCCCGAATAGCCTCATCGCTGTTCCAGTCAACATCCTCATGCGAAAAGTTCTCGGAATTCTTCTTTAAAATTTTTAGCATCTCTATAAATTCATTATTGTCGAAATTGGAGATATTACCGTTTTCATCAAATTCAAACTCAAAATCCGTCTCCGTAAGAATAAGGTCAAAAGAGCCGTCGCCATTGACGCTGAATGCAGCAGGTGTACGACTGTTTTCATAAATATTCACAGTATTCATCAGGTTAAATTTACTATCAAACTGCGCAAGTCTGAGATGACTTTCAGTGCTGCTATAAAATAGGTATATCTTGTCGTTAGCACAGGCAAGATAGCTGCAATAAGCAAAATCGTTGATATAAAGCCACTTTGGATAATAGTATTTATAAACTTTGTTTATACAAGCAAATGCTGTTGACCTGTTATTCAGACGGAACGACAGGAAGTCTAATCGGAATCCGCCTGTATCTCCGCAAGTCTGCCCTACGAGGAATAAGCTCTTTCCGAATATTCCCCACCTCCGAGCTTAACTCTTCCACAGATTGTGACAGCCGCTCCACCTCATCGGATACCTTTTTCTTTTCGATGATAAGACTGCTCTCCTTTGCGCGAAGTACGACACCATTTTCACATTTTTTAACATCACCAGAAATACTTAGCTACAATGCGGCAACAGCGCATGCAGCCTCGCTGATTCTTCTCTTAACGACAGATTCCCCAACAATGAGCTGTTCCCTTTCAGGCCTCAGATTATCAGACTCCGTCTGAAGCCTTGCAGTCTCCGCCGACAGAATTTCATTTTCATCACTTAGCTCAGATATATCAATCCTCAGCCGTTCGATTGAAGCCTTGATACTGTCTCCCTCCTGCTTTTTACTGTCAAGGTGTGTTCTTGCCTTTTCAATGCCGGATTCAAGTTTTTTTATTTCCCCCGAAGCCTCTCCGGCAGACTTTTGCAGAGCTTCATTTTCAGCTTCAAACTTCGTTTCAAGAGCGCTCCATTCCGCTCTTGATTCCTCGGCTTTTTCCGCCAGCGCCGCAATATCATCAAACCTCTGACATAATTCCTCAGACGCAGCAAGCTGTTCTTCCAGAGTTGCCTGGAATTGCTGCATTCTCTCCGAGTTATTAACATATATCCTTTTCAGCGTCCGGCAGAATCGCGAAATCGCCGCAGGAAGCTGTCTTTCATCTCCAATAGGACACTCTTCAAGCTTCATGCCTGATTCAGCCTTTACATCCTTAAACATACTATCGATAAGGCACAATTTATGGTAATATATTTTAACAATATTGTCAATATATTTATTGACAAACTTAACCTTAAATTCTTTGTATATATTTTACAAAACTATCACGCATCCAACAGAACATCACACATATAATGTGAAAGTTAAATAAAAATTCTGCCCGAAAGATTAAATTTTAACATTTTACATAAAAAAGGTATTGATTTTTTGATTTTTATGTGTTATAATATAGTCAGCAAATAAATATTACTGCCTTGTTCGGGTAATTATAGTTCGTATGATCCAACACATTTAATTAGGGAATTCAGCTCCGGATGTGGATTGCAGACCTCCCGCTTAAGCGGACGAAGGGAGCGTGATGCATTCGGGCGTTTACCCACCTGCTTCGTGCGGGTTTTATTCACTATATGACGGCAGGGCGGTTTTTATTTGCGTTTTCATTTCAAAGAAAAAATTTCAGGAACTTTACTGAAACTCAATCCATATCCCCAGTCTTTTAACGATGACAGGGGTAAAATATTAAGATGAAAAGCACAGCAATCCGGTTTATATCCCAATTACTGTGCTTTTTAATATATTAATTTTTATATCAACATTTTCTCTCTGAATCCCTCAAGCCTGTTCAGTGCATCAAGAATCGTTTCACTCTTTTTAGCAAAGTGCACCCTTATGTAGCGTTTTTCAAGCTCTTTGAAGAAGCTTGATCCCGGAACCGCACTGACGCCAACTTTCTCCGCTAGCTTTTCGCAGAATACCAGATCGCTTTCATAGCCAAACTCTGAAATATCAAGCAATACATAGTATGCTCCCTCGGGAATAGCATGCGGAATTTTCAGACTATCCAGACCTTTCAGAAACAGGTCTCTTTTTTCGGTATATTTCTGCTGTAGATCGGCATAATAATCGCCACCAAATTTCAGTCCCGTGACTGCCGCTTCCTGCAATGGCGCTGCTGCTCCGACAGTCAAAAATCATGGACTTTTTTACGGTTTCTATGACATACAGAAACGCGATAACATATCCGAGCCGCCAGCCCGTAATGGAATATGTTTTAGAAAGCGAACCACAGGAGATCGAACGCTCTTTCATATCAGGCAGCGTTGAGAAATAGGTATGCTTGTGAGGAGTTTAGACAATATGTTCGTACACCTCGTCGGTAATCACAAATGTGTCATACTTTTTCGCAAGGTCTGCAATGATTTTCAGCTCGTCATAGGTAAATACCTTTCCGCAGGGATCCAGATTCACCATAAAGGGAGTGGAAACGTCCTTGTGTTCCGCAATATAATAACTGGATCGTCTACTTGTCCCGACTGTTGACATTTCGTGACACATGACAGAAAAGGATTCGAAATTTTCCGCCGCTGTAAGGAATGGAAAAAACGGCTGTACTTCGCCATGCCACAAATATTCAAATGCAAAAAGAAATGACCCACATCAAAGAAGTTTTGAAATCCATTTGACATTTTTTGAAAAGCGTATTTTAAATGAAATATCCATATCAGATAATTTTTGAATTTCGTCTGATTTCTTCTCTTTTCTTTCTAAAATATGTGCGGTGACTGTTGATATAACAGCCTCCGCAACAGGTACAATAAAACAAGCCTTGATTAATACTTCCCATATTTTAATCTGAGTTATAAAATTTCATTAATTATTACTGAAAAGAGGAGTTGACAGGTATCTGTCGCCCGAATCGGGAAGAAGCGCAACTATTGTTTTGCCTGCGTTTTCAGGTCTGTTTGCAAGTATAGACGCTGCTTTAAGAGCCGCACCAGATGAAATTCCGACCAAAATACCTTCGCTTACCGCAAAAGCCTTGCCCTCTGCAAATGCGTCCTCATTTTCAATAACGATCACTTCGTCATAGATCTCCGTATTCAGTGTATCCGGAACGAATCCTGCACCGATACCCTGAATCTTATGCGGACCTGCTGCACCATTTGAAAGTACAGGTGATGTTGCAGGCTCTACCGCTACGATTTTAATATCCGGATTCTGAGATTTTAGATACTCACCGACTCCTGTGATAGTACCGCCTGTACCTACGCCCGCAACAAAAATATCAACCTTACCGTCTGTTTGCTCCCAAATTTCAGGACCTGTGGTAGCCTTGTGTACAGCAGGATTTGCAGGATTTACAAACTGTCCCAGAACAATTGCTCCGTCAATTTCCTTTGTAAGCTCCTCAGCCTTTGTGATTGCGCCCTTCATTCCTTTAGCGCCCTCGGTAAGCACCAGTTCAGCGCCGTATGCTTTCAGAAGATTTCTTCTCTCAACGCTCATGGTGTCGGGAAGCGTCAGTATCGCTTTGTAGCCCTTTGCAGCAGCAACCGCCGCAAGTCCGATACCTGTATTGCCTGACGTTGGCTCAATGATCGTTGCGCCCTTTTTCAGAATGCCTTTCTTTTCAGCATCCTCGATCATTGCAAGGGCGATTCTGTCTTTAACGCTTCCTGCCGGATTTAAGTATTCCAGCTTTGCAAGAATTGTAGCGTTTGTTACTCCTGCTTTCTTTGAATAACCGTTCAGCTTGAGAATAGGCGTACCGCCGATAAGTTCCAGTGCGCTTTCTTTGATCTTACTCATGATAATTACCTCCGTATAATTATTAATAAATTGTTTGCATTTCTATTTTCCTACTGTTTAGATGTGATTTATAGGTTATGTTTTTATTATACACCTCGTTTTTCCATTTGTCAATACCCTTTGCAAAAAAATATATATGCTTTTTCTATTATATTTTATAGAAGAGAACCATAACTTTCTTTCCATTTCATCAGAAAATATCTAAAAAATGCCGTTACAGTAATCAAAATGACTACTATAACGACTGTTCTTATATTTATATGAATTTCAAAAAATAATCATAAACCATATTACATTCATCAAGTTCTGGGTGAAATGCAAGAGCTATTTGATTCCCCTGTCTTGCGGCAACGGCTTTTCCGTCAACTTCCGCAAGTATCTCTGCGCCATGAGTTTCCGAAATATACGGCGCACGTATAAACGTCATTGGAATATTTCCTACACCTTTCATTTCGGACTGCGTTCTGAAGCTCCCGAGATGTCTGCCGTAAGCGTTTCGCCTGACGATCATTTTCATTGTACCGAAGTGAACTTTATCATCATTTTCGATACGCTCTGCAAGAAGAATCATACCGGCACAGGTGGCAAGCACAGGCATTCCATCAATAATTTTCTTATGCAACGGCTCAAATAGATCAAGCTCATGCAGAAGCTTTCCGATGACTGTGCTTTCTCCGCCCGGAAGTACAAGCCCGTCAAAATCACGATTAATATCACCTACATTACGAATTTCAAATACTTCTGCTCCGCATTCTTTCAGTTTCTTTTCATGCTCGATAAAATCGCCCTGCAAGGCGAGTACGCCTATAACCATTATTTTCCTCTTTCTGCCATAAGCAGGGCAATTTCGTCCTCATTGATACCGACCATTGCTTCGCCTAAATCTTCCGAAAGCCCTGCAAGCATTTTAGCATCATTGAAATTTGTAACGGCTTTTACAATTGCTGCCGCGCGTTTTTCGGGATTACCCGACTTGAAAATTCCTGAACCCACAAACACACCCTCAGCTCCAAGCTGCATCATCAGCGCCGCATCGGCAGGAGTTGCAACTCCACCTGCTGCAAAATTAACAACAGGCAGTTTTCTGTTCTCGTGTACAAATTGCACTAACTCGTAAGGCACTTGAAGAACCTTTGCGGCATCGTATAATTCGTCCTCGATCATGGACTGCAAACGGCGTATTTCAGCGTTCATCATTCTCATGTGGCGTACAGCCTGAACAATATCGCCCGTGCCGGGTTCTCCCTTGGTGCGGATCATAGAAGCTCCCTCGCTGATACGTCGGAGGGCTTCACCTAAATCCTTTGCACCGCACACGAAAGGCACGTCAAATTTTCTCTTATCAATATGAAATCTGTCGTCGGCAGGAGATAAAACTTCGCTTTCGTCAATGTAGTCGATCTCGATCGACTGCAAGATCTGAGCCTCCGCAAAATGTCCGATACGGCACTTCGCCATAACGGGAATGGAAACAGCATCCATAATTCCCTTTATCATTTTCGGGTCGCTCATTCGTGATACGACGCCTGCTGCTCTGATATCGGCAGGTATCCTTTCAAGTGCCATGACAGCGCAAGCTCCTGCGGATTCAGCGATCTTCGCCTGTTCAGGAGTGGTGACATCCATGATAACTCCACCTTTGAGCATCTGTGCCAGTTCCTTGTTTAACTGATAACGATTGTTTTCCATAATAAATTCTCCTTGAAAAATAATTTTGAATATGCTATAAGCAGTGAACTGCCGCCGGCAGTTTCACACTGATTAAAAATAAATCGAGAAGTTTTCGCCGCGCCTATTGCATTTCGACTAATCTTATGCTATAATAATATCACAGAACTGACAGTATTGCAATGTTTAGTTTAAGTTTATTTAACAAGGTCGGTTTATATGCTTACATTCCAGATAGATAACATGAGTAATATCCCGATATACCAGCAGATATACAGCTATATCAGAATGGAAATAGAATCAGGCAATCTTAAATCAGGGGAAAAGCTGCCCTCAAAAAGAGCCTTTGCTTCACATATGAACGTCAGTGTGGCAACAGTTGAAACTGCCTACGATCAGCTTCTTTCAGAGGGATATATCCGTTCAAAGGCAGGCAGCGGATTCTATGTTGAAGATTACAATATATCCGCTGAAATTGAGAAAATCCCTAATATTTCAATTAACTTTACAGACGTAAAATATGACGTAAAATATGATTTTGGCACGAGCTCGGCAGATACGTCATTATTTCCATTTCCGGTATGGGCAAAGCTGTCCCGTGCAACGCTTAACGAAAAAACAACCGACCTGCTTAATTCATGCGATTTTAGAGGAATTCAATCTCTACGTGAAGAAATCGCACAATATCTTCACAGATTCCGCGGAATGGACGTATCGCCCAACAGAATTGTTATTGGCGCAGGATCGGAATATCTTCTCGGACTAATCATTCAGCTTCTTGGACGTGATATGGCTTACGGCGTGGAAAATCCGGGCTACCGCAGAATTTATGACATTTTCAGTATCAGTGCTTCAAGAGTTTTTCCAGTTCCTATGGACGAAAACGGAGCAAGCATTTCGGTTATTTCTGGCTTTGGCATCAATGTGCTTCATGTTACTCCGTCCCACCATTTTCCTCTTGGAATAACCATGCCGATCATTCGCCGTAAGGAGCTTCTGCAATGGGCGTACTCAAAGCCTGGACGATACATAATCGAGGACGACTGCGACTGTGAATTTCGTTATAACGGCAGACCTGCGCCTGCTCTGCAAAGTCTTGACAAGCAGGAATGTGTCATTTATCTCAATACATTTACAAGAACTCTTGCACCGTCTATTCGTATCGGCTACATGGTTCTGCCTGAACATCTCACCGAAAAATTCCGTTCACGTCTCGGATTTTATTCCTGTACCGTTCCGGTTTTTGAGCAGTACACCCTTGCGAAATTTATGGCGGATGGTCATTTTGAACGCCACATAAACCGCATCAAAAAGGTGTACAGACAGCGGAGGGATACGCTGATAAACTGCATAAAAAACAGCCCTCTGAGCGATCATATGGTTATCTCGGGAGAAGATGCAGGCTTGCATATCGTGCTGAAGGTTGTGAACGGAATGTCACAGAATCAACTTGTTTCTTCTGCTTTGAAAGCAGGAATAAAGATTCATGGATTGACCGAATACTATTCTTTTCCGGATTCAAATATACCCGAAAACAGCCTTGTTATAGGGTTTTCGGGCATTGATGCCGAGCAAATTGAAAAGGCTTTCAATTTGTTGTTTTAAAAGACCTATATGTATATTTACTTATTGCAGATAATAAATCTATCTTTTCCATTTAAGCAGAAATCTCTGTAATTTGTTAAACAGAAATGCCATGAATGAAACTACAATTCCAATAACTAAGAGTCCCACTATCGTTCTTGTGTAGTCGACAGATCCAAATAATTCTTCACATAATATCCCATACCGTTTCGTGTGCCGATTGTAAACATAGCAAATACATCCTTTATTCTTCTTACATCTGCCGATATGCCTTTTTTGTGAATTGTCTCTCTTCTATTGTAAGTCTATAATTTTCAAAAATTTATTTTTTAAAAGATATTGAAATATAGATGATAATATAGTATAATTATATTGTATGCCATATTTGATTATAAAGGAGAGAAATATGAATAAATTGAATGGAATAAGACTGAATCACCGTAAAAATACGGAAAACAGTTTTACTGAAGAATTTCCTCTGCCTGCCAGAGTGAAAATTCCAATGTCAATGACAATGGGGGCGCCTTGCCAGCCTCTTGTAAAGATACAGGATACCGTAAAGGTCGGACAAAAAATAGGCGACTCCGATGCAGCATTCAGCGTGCCTGTACATTCTTCCGTATCCGGTACTGTTACCGCCGTAAGCGATTATCGTACCGCCGCCGGAACCGTTTGCAAAGCTATTGAAATAGAAACAGATGGTAAGCAGACTGTTTTTGAAAATATAAAACCGCCCGTCGTTACAGATAAAGCAAGCTTTATCAAGGCGGTACGTGAAAGCGGAGCCTGTGGTCTAGGTGGAGCAGGATTTCCCACTCACATCAAACTTGCTCCTAAAACGCCAGTTGATACTCTCGTTATTAATGCTGCGGAATGTGAACCATATATTACAGCCGATTACCGGGAGATGATCGAAAATTCCGATGACGTTGTCGGGGGGATCAGGCTTGTGCAGTCTCATCTTGGCATAAAGAGAGTTAAGCTGGCTATTGAGGCAAACAAACCGGAAGCAATAAAAAAATTTACGAAAATGGCTGAAGATGATGATTCTATTGACATCGTTACTTTGCCGTCAAGCTATCCGCAAGGGGCGGAAAAAGTCATAATTTACAACTCTACAGGCAGGATAGTCAGGGAGGGCCAGTTGCCGTCTGATACGGGAGTTATCGTAATGAACGTTTCAACCGTCGCTTTCCTTTACCGTTATATGCAGACCGGAATTCCTCTTGTTAAAAGACGTCTTACTATTGACGGAAATGCCGTATCAAAGCCGAAAAATATCAGCACAGTTATCGGAACCTCTTTCCGTGAACTACTTGAATACTGTAAAACGGATATGGATTCAGTTAAAAAGATAGTCGGAGGCGGTCCTATGATGGGCATGAGCATTCCCGATGCGGATATGCCTGTGGTAAAGACTTCAAATGCTATTCTTGCCTTTAACCACTACGATCAGAGCAAAACCTCAGCCTGTATCCGCTGCGGTCGCTGTGTGAGAGTCTGCCCCATGGGTCTTATGCCGGCAGATATTGACAGAGCATATAAAGTGAAAAACGTTGAAGATCTGAAAAAACTGAAAGTAATGCTCTGCATGAACTGCGGCAGCTGTACTTTTGTATGCCCCGCAAACCGCAAGCTTGCTGAGACAAATCAGCTGGCAAAGACGCTTATTCCAAGAAAGTAAGGAGGAGGAAAAAATGAACAAGCTCATTGTTTCACCGTCGCCGCATGACGAAAATTACATGAAGACTTCCGGTATTATGCTTAATGTCATTATTGCTCTTATCCCTGCGCTGTGCGTTGGATGCTACATTTTTGGCTGGAGAGCCGTCACACTTACCGGCGTCTGCGTATCAAGCTGTATTATTTTTGAATATCTCAGCCGGCGCATCATGAATCGCAGCAATACTATTACCGACCTCTCCGCTGTTGTTACCGGTGTACTGTGGGCAATGAATCTCCCGGTGACGCTGCCGTACTGGATGGCAGTTATCGGATGCTTTGTGGCGATAGTTATTGTAAAGCAGCTTTTTGGCGGTCTCGGACAGAACTTTGCAAATCCGGCAATTACCGCCCGAATCGTACTTATGGTTTCTTTTCCGTCGGCAATGACTCACTGGATTCAGCCTGTATCATATGAATATGACGCAGTTTCTTCCGCTACTCCTCTTGCAATGGGGGAAGGAGGAGCTATGCCCTCATATTTCGATCTTCTTTTGGGAAATGTCGGAGGATGTCTTGGCGAAACCTGTGCGCTTGCACTTCTTGCCGGCGGACTTTATCTTGCTGCAAGAAGGATTATTTCTCTGGCAGCACCGTCTGCATTTATCGGAAGTCTGGCTGCGCTTATGGCGATAGCGGGAGAAGATCCTCTTTATCATATTCTTGCAGGAGGTGTATTCCTGGGAGCGTTTTTCATGGCAACAGATTACGCCACAACCCCTATCACTTTTAAAGGCAAGATAGCATTTGGTCTGGGCTGTGGAATAATCACCTTTGTTATACGGTATTTTGGTTCTTATCCGGAAGGCGTTTCGTTTTCCATACTTCTTATGAATATCCTTACTCCATATATCGAACAAACGACGCGTACAAAGGTATTTGGCGCAAAGGAGGCTGAAAAGAATGAAGGATAAGATAAAACCGACTATAATCCTTACGATAATATGCACTGCGGCTGCGCTTCTTCTTGTACTTGCCTATGAGATGACAAAGGACCGGGTCGCTGAGCAGAGAGAACTGAAGTTCAATAAAAGTGTTGAGACTCTTTTTGGTAAATACGATACAACTATTATAGACAACAGCTTTGGCTACGACGAAATCAAGGAAATTGCCGTAACATCCGATGGAAAGACGATTATTCAGGTCTGCACAGACGGCTATTCTAAGGGCGGAATAAATATTCTGGTTGGTATAGACGAAAACGGCGTATTGACGGGAATTTCATTCATATCACTTGGCGAAACACCCGGTCTCGGTTCAAAGGTCAAGGATAATCCGTCATTTGTTGAAAAAAATTTTATAGGACTTACAGAAGCTCCTGAAACTATTGATTCCATTAGCGGTGCAACGTTTTCATCTAATGGTATGAAAAGAGCCGTTGAAATAGCAATGAATGTATATAATGAAAATAAGGAGGCGATTCTCGGTGGCTGAAAAAAAATCTCTTTTAAATGAAATAACCAAAGGTATTGTCAAGGAAAATCCGACTCTGGTGATGCTTCTTGGCATGTGCCCTACTCTTGCCGTAACAACTCAGGCAAAGAACGGTATCGGAATGGGACTGGCGACCACTTTCGTGCTTCTCGGTTCAAATATCGTTATTTCCGCACTTAGAAAAGTGATTCCGGATAAGGTTAGAATTCCTGCTTTCATTGTAATTATTGCCAGTTTTGTAACGTTTATCGGTTTTATTCTTGAGGGATTTGTTCCTGATCTTTATGACAGTCTGGGAATTTATCTAACGCTTATAACCGTAAACTGCATTATCTTCGGACGCGCAGAAATGTTTGCAAGCAAAAATGGGATTGCCGCTTCGGCGTGCGATGCCATAGGAATGGGCCTTGGATTTACACTTGCATTGTTTCTTATGGGGTCTGCCCGTGAGATTATCGGTGCAGGGCAATGGATGGGAATGAATATCCCTATAATTCATAATAATCCTATGCTGCTGTTTATTATGCCTGCTGGAGGATTTTTCACTCTTGGAGTAATTATCGCCGCCGTAAATAAGATCTCCAATAAAAGACCGCCGCAGGAACTCGGATGTCACGGCTGTCCCAATGCAAGCGCTTGTGCACAAGCAGGAAAAGGAGAATGTGAATTATGAAAAGCTTAATGGTGATTCTTCTGGCGGCAATGCTTACAGATAACTTCGTTCTCTCAAAATTTATGGGTATCTGCCCTTTCCTCGGAGTATCAAAAAAGCTTGACAGCGCTACTGGAATGGGTCTTGCAGTAACCTTTGTAATGGTGTGCGCCACAGTAGTAACATATCCGATACATCATGGAATACTTGTTCCGAATGGACTTGAGTATTTTGATACAGTCGTATTTATTCTTGTAATCGCTCTTTTTGTTCAGCTCGTAGAAATAATGCTAAAAAAATGCATTCCTGCGCTGTACAGTGCGCTTGGCGTATATCTGCCGCTTATCACTACCAACTGCGCTGTTCTCGGAGTAACTGTATTGAACATCGACAACAAATACAGCTTTATCCAGTCGATCGTAAACGCAGTAGGCGGAGGTCTTGGATTTATGATTTCGCTGGTGATTTTCTCCGGCGTCCGCAAAAAAATGGAGTACGCCGATATTCCGGAAACTTTCAAGGGAGTTCCGTCAACCCTTATTGCCGCCTCTATCGTTTCCGTAAGCTTCATGGGCTTTTCGGGACTGTTCAGTTAAGGAGGAAAATTATGACATATGTAATACCTGCGCTTATTGTAGGACTTTGCGGCGCTCTTGCAGGAATCCTGCTAACTGTCGCATCAAAGGTATTTCACGTTGAGGTAGACGAGCGTATTGAAAAAATTGGAGAGTCGCTTCCTAAGGCAAACTGCGGAGCCTGCGGATATGCCGGCTGTTCCGATTATGCTGCTGCGATAGTCAATAACGGTGCGCCGACTAATCTTTGCCGTCCCGGAGGAGCAAAAGCAGCCATGAAAATTGCCTCCGTTTTAGGAACGGCGGCTGAAGATGTTGTTCCAATGACAGCAATTGTGCATTGCAGCGGTGACTGCAACGCAACTCAAACTGCATTTTCCTTTGACGGCATTCAGTCATGTAAAGCAGTCAAAAGATTTTACGGCGGAAACGGTTTATGTAAATATGGATGTATTGGTCTTGGCGACTGTGCAAGTGTTTGCGAACATGATGCGATAAGGATTGAAAACGGCGTAGCAAAAGTAATTCCGTCTTTGTGCGGAGCTTGCGGACAGTGTGTGGCCGTTTGTCCTAATCAGCTTATATCCATCAAGCCTCTGACAAAGCATGTAGACGTGTTGTGTTCTTCTGCCGCAAACGGAAAGGAAACTAAGCTGAGCTACAAAAACGGCTGTATAGGATGTAGAATATGTGAGAAAAAGTGCCCGGAGGGTGCAATAAAAGTAGAAAATTTCCATGCATCCATTAACTATGACAAGTGTACAAACTGCGGTACATGTATGACGTCATGTCCGGTAAAAGCAATCCACAGCTGCGAAAAATAAAAAAGAGCTCCCCTGAACCCGAAGATTCAGGGGAGCTCTTTTTTTATCGCTCATTATTTACAGCAGATGCCAAACATCTCACAGAGCACTTTCCAGATATTACACATAGTCTTTACCTCCTATAAGTATTGTTCCTCAAATAAGTGTTTCTTACTTACTTTCTATCTCTCTTGGAACAATTATATTATAACATACGAATATAGTTAAATCAATACAAAAAATCTGGAAGTTTATTTACCATTATTTCAGTGGGATTACGTTATTAAATACAGCAAAAAATTTAATAGGTATATGTTTGTCAATGTGACATTTGCCAAAGAACCATTTTTTGTAGGTGCAGGTTTTAATTATATCCTCAAAAAGGGCATGCACCTCAAGACGCTGGAGCACATCCACATTCAGGCAATCCTTGAGTGAAACCGGCGGCTCATGTGTAACAACATAGTCTACAGTGTTATTATGTATTTTCAAATTATCAATGGCTTCGATTATTTCTTCATGAGAAGGTTTTTCCCGTTTCCACCAGTTACTGCTTTCACGCCTGTAATCAAAATCCTGGCTGTGTCCGCCGCCGAACGTAAATATTTTTTTCCCTTCTATTGTGTACACTTGTCCACGCATGAGATGAACAAGGTTACGGCATATGATCCGTGCTTTGCCGCCGTTCCACTCGGTTACGGAAAATTTTTCCAGAATATCAAAATTTTCATGGCAGCCGTCAATAAAGGCGACAGTATAACCTTTTTCAGAAATTTTTTTAATAATTGATTTTTCTTTGCGTGAGTCGTTCCAGAAAAAGCCGAAGTCACCGCAGATAATAAGAGTATCGCCTCGACGGAGCTTCCTGATAGCAGGATTCCGAAAGCGTTTATAATCACCATGAGTATCACCTGTTATATATATCATTTTTTGCCTCCAGTTTCAGAAAAAATTCGTTATTGTCATGTTTTTTATTCTATTATACCATACTTTTTTGAAAAGGTAAAGATATATTTATTTCAATTCCTAAGAAAAATAATGTGTTCCTTTTTGCAGTCTGTCTCAGAAATTAACTGTAATAATATTTTCTTGACAAAATAAAATTAAAATGTTATAATAGGAAATGTATGTTGCGCAACATCAATTTTCTAAAGTAAGGGAGGAAAAATATGCCGCCGAAATTTAAGTTTACAAAAGATGAAATTATTTCTGCCGCATTCAATTTGGTACGGGAGCACGGATTTTCATATCTTACTGCGAGAGCGCTTGCTGAAAGGCTCTGTTCTTCATCAAAAGTTATTTTTGGCTTGTTCAAGAATATGGAGGAAGTACAGCAGTCTGTTATAGCGGCTGCAAAGGAATTGTACGGAAGCTATATTGAATATGGTTTGCAATCTAAGCATCCGTTTAAAGGTGTGGGAACTCAATATATTTTATTTTCGATAAAGGAACCTAAACTGTTTCAGCTTCTTTTTATGAACGAAAAAAAAGATGTCCCTGAATTATCGGTAGTTCTACCATTAATTGATGACAACTACGAAAAAATTCTTTCATCTATAGGTATTAATAACTGCATTGATAAACAAAATGCCGAGAAGATCTACAGACATTTGTGGATTTATACGCACGGTATAGCCACTCTTTGTGCAACGAAAATGTGTCGTTTTACATCTGAGGAAATAAATACTATGATGACAGAAATATACCTCGGTATTTTATTAAAAATAAAGGAGAATGGCGATGATAAGCGTTAATGGTATAAATAAGTCATATGGAAGCAACAAAATACTGAACGACATAAGCTTTCAGATTGAGGATAATGATTATGCGGTAATTATCGGTGCATCAGGATCAGGAAAATCTACGCTGCTGAACGTAATTTCGGGACTTGAGCGTGCAGATAGCGGAAATATTGTGTATGATAATTCTGAAATTTCCTTACTATCTGACGATAAGCTTACCATTTTCAGAAAAGAAAACATTGGCTATATTTTTCAGCAATATTATCTTCTTCAGAATATGACTGTTGATAAAAATGTGAAAATGGGTGCTGATTTATCAGATAACAAGGATTACAAAAAGATAATTAAAGCGGTAGGCTTAGAAGATAAGTTAAATAAATATCCGAGTGAACTTTCAGGCGGTGAGCAGCAACGCGTTTCGGTGGCACGTGCTCTTGCAAAAAAGCCAAAATACTTGTTTCTCGATGAGCCGACAGGCGCTCTTGATGAAGCAACAGGACGACAGGTATTAAACTATATATTTGAACTGCAAAAAGAACACAAATTCACAATGATTATGGTAACACACAATAATAATATTGCTAAAACTGCGAAAACAGTGATAAAAATGAACAGTGGAAAAATAACAGAAATTTATACTAATGAGATACAGAAAAACGCTTATGAGATAGGTTGGTGATGTTATGATCGTAAGTATAAAAGACACATCAAAGTTGTTTATTTTGTCGATAATGTCCTGCTGTGCAGTATTTATCTGTACGCTATTTCTGAATTATCAGAGTGACCTTATCGTTATTGAAGAATTGATAACGCCGCAAACAGTTGATTTGTATAACGCTTTAAAATCAACTTCAATTGTTGTCTGTGCACTAAGCGGCGGTTGTCTGATTATAACTTCCGTTGTTATGATGATTTTTTATGTAAAACACTATATAGATTTTCACAAAAAGGAGCTTGGTATACTTAAAGCGTTGGGCTATACGAGGATGAAGACAGCCATAGTTTTTTGGAAATTTGGAGTAAGTGTCTTTATAGGAACGGTAAT
>CAJTWQ010000034.1 GCA_910579835.1 uncultured Ruminococcus sp. | reverse complement strand
GCTCTAAAAAACAGATATAAGCAAGAAGCGGAAAAATTTTTTCTGCGTCTTGCTTATTTTGATAAAAAGGAGATTAAATTGAAAAAAATAACAGCTGTATTCTGTGCACTGTTCCTTGCATTTCCGTTTTATTCCTGTGGAAAGGAAGATAAAGGCAGCGGTGCAAATCATATGTACGACGTTCCCCTTTCGGGAAATCCCAAAAGTCTGGATCCGCAGTTTGCTAACGATCCATCCTCAAATACGGTCATAAAGAATCTGTACAGCGGTCTTGTTTCGGCTGACAAAAACGGAAATATATCCTGCTGCAATGCAGAAAGCTATACGATTTCTTCCGATCAGCTCACCTATACATTTACCCTCAGACAGAACAATTTCTGGTTCTTCGATAAAAACAGCAATGATATAATAGATGATGATGAATACTTCCCTGTTACGGCAGAAGATTATGTTTTCGCTTTACAGCGTGTTCTTGATCCAAAAATGCAGTCGCCATTTGCCTCTAATTTTATGTGCATCAAAAACGGCAGCCGCATCATAAAAGGCGAGGCTGAACCAAGCGATGCCGGAATATCAGCTCCTGATGATTACACTTTAGAGATAACTCTTGACTACCCATCTGCTGAATTTCTAAATATGCTGTCAACAGCAGCAGCCTATCCCTGTAACCGGCAATTCTTTGATTCTACTAAGGGACGCTATGGATTGGACGATGATTCAGTAATGTCCAACGGTCCTTTTTATGTGAGACAATGGTTCTTCGATCCGTACGGAAAACATAATATTCTTTATATGCGGCGGAATGAAATTAATGCGAATGAACAATTCCAGATTTTTCCCGCATATGTAAGCTTTACAATTCAGGAATCCGACAATGACATTGAAAAACTTTTCAAAGAGGAGAAAATAGAATGCTTTTCAACGCTTAAATCATCTTACAACAAAAATAAATATACTATAAAAAGCAGTTCTGCTCTTACCCTTGGATTGTTATTTAATCCCAAGGATAAATACTTTTCCAATTTAAATATGCGGAAAGCTCTGGCATATTCAATCAATCGAAGCTCTCTCAGCGACCGTATCAGCGATGATATTAAAATTGCCTCGGGAATAATTCCGCCTGCGGTAAATCTGGCAGGACGAAGCTATCGTGAACTTTCATCAGACAGTCAATTCAGCTTATATAATCTAAACGAAGCAGAAAAATACCTGCTGGAAGCCAAAAAAGAACTTAATATCGGTTCAGTTGAGTCGGTAAAAATTTTAGTCAATGCAGAAACGGCTGATTCTAGTGATCTCCATATCCTCTCACAGAGCTGGCAGGATACCCTCGGAATATATATTGGTATAGAAGATGTCACTGCCGAAGAATTCGAGAGGCGTATAGCCGAAGGAAACTACAGTATTGCTCTTTATCCGGTCAAAGGGGATATAGGAAACGGACTTTCGGTAATTAGTCAGTTTGAAAAAAAAGACTGCCTTAAAGAAGCTGTGAAAGGTATATCCTTTACTGAAAATATACTGAAATGCGGAGATATTTCCACGCTTGTTGACACATATACCGCAGCAGAAAAAGAAATAACGAGTTGTTTCGGCTTTATTCCACTGTTTTACAAAAATGCCTATCATATATCATCCAAGGATAATGAATTTCTGATATATGATCCGTTCACCGGTGCTGTTGACTATAGACTTGCACAAAATTATAGTTAAATTCATGTTGGATACTTTCTGTGATTAATAATGCAGCCTCCCGATTTTTTCATCAGGAGGTTCTTTTTTACTCAAAATAGTTTTTTTAAATGCAACTGAAATGACTATAGTAAATCTATTTTTCATTTAATCCTCTCACCATTCGCCGTATCAGCAGTCCACCGTTTTCCTTAAGCCATTTATTCCACCCGTCATATTCCGGAAACACTCGATAAACCTCTGCATAAAAATCCTTTGAATGGTTCATATGTTTTCGATGACACAGTTCGTGAACTACCACGGAGTCAATCACCTCCGGAGGAGCCATGACCAATATACTGTTAAAATTTAGATTTCCCTGAGAAGAACAGCTTCCCCATTTCGTTTTCTGATTACGAATACTGATTGTTCCATACGTTACTCCGATAAGCGAAGCATAATATTTTACACGCTCAGGGATTATTCGTAATGCTTTTTCGGCCATTTTACAAATTTCCTCATATGTAAACGGCTGCAATTCTTCAAACTGTTTAGCATTTTCAAGGGATTTTTGTACATGCCGTTCTATCCAATCAGATTTTGAGAGCAAGAACTTTTCAATAGATGCCTCTTTCATTTGCAGCGGTGCACGAGCAATGATCTTTCCGTCTGCTGTCACCTGCACACTTAGTGTTTTCCGGCTGCTGCGGATAAGCCTTATTGGCGCGGAAATCATGTCAATATTTATTTGTTCCATTTTAGTTACCTTAAATTTAATAAATCCGCCTCTGAAACGCATTATTCACTTTCAGAATCTGTCAGCATCGGAGATATGCGCATTTTCACGGATCATTTGTATGACCGTCTAAATTCTTTTCCAATTTTTATTGCATTATTCGTATGTGTCTCACATATCAGCGGCTACAATTACGTCCGATCAAATGACCGGACGTTTTGCTTTATATCTTTTCGGATTTTCTTGCATTATGCTTCATTTTCTTAATTTCATACATTCTGTCATCTGCCATCTTTATAAGGCTGTAAAGAGTATCGTTCTCACTGGCAACTGCAAAAATGCTTCCGACACTTGCAGAAAGAGTATAAGGCTTTTTAATAATAGCATTCAAGCTGTCAAGTTTTGCATTCAGCTTTCGTGCCAAAGCTTCGGAGCTTCCCTCCGAAACGCTGGTATCAAAAATCACAAACTCATCACCGCCGAATCTGGCGCAGATAGCTGAAGGTCCGCAGCACTCGCTTATAACTCCAGCCAGTCTCTGAATAGCGAAATCGCCCTCGTTATGACCGTAATTGTCGTTTATGAATTTCAGCCCGTCCATATCAATAAAGCTAAGCATAATGTGTTTTTTCATTTTAACACATTCTTTGTACATATCATCCGCCTGATTGATAAATCCGTTTCTGTTATAGATATTGCACAGCGGATCTATTACATAAATCCTGTTCAATTCGTCCATGGCCTTGTTCAAATGGAAAAGCTTTCTGATATTCTCAATCGAATTGCTTATCGTCATGGTGAGAGTGTGACAAAGCAAGCTGCTTACAGGAAAATCACCGTTAGTGATTATACAGTAACCAAGGCATCTCTCACGGAAATGAAGCGGAAGAAAATAGCTGATATTACCGCCTGTCTGCTGCTCTTCCGGATACATATTACAACTTGGAAAATATCCCACCGTTCTTCTCTCGCCCTTATCCCAGATAAGAGGAGCAGTCATATAACCGGTGAAAGAAATATCATCCTCCTCAATAATAGTGGAACTGTTATATGCATCCTGCCAATCCTCCGCAAGACAGAGTGAGAACCTCTCACATCCCAATTCTTCTACAAATTCCTCCATAACGTTCATATGCTCTTCTGCTGTCTCCGTTTCAGCCAGACGTGCTGTAAGACGATTAAGCATAGAGACATTAGCATTGGTTGTTTCCGTACTTTTATATGTTCTCCTTTTAAAGTCCCTGAAGTCATCAGGAGATTCCGTCAGACAGCCGCAGCTTTCTGAAAATACTGGATAAGCCTCCAGCATCATGCTCTTATGCGGATTGACGCCGTTTATAATGTCATAAATAATACTGCATGCTCTGTAGCCAGATGTAAACAGCGGTCTCTTAACCGATGTAAGAGCGGGACAGAAATTTCTTGCGTTGTATGTATAGTCAAAGCCGGTTACGATAACATCTTCCGGAATCCTGTAGCCAAGCTTCTGAAGGGCTGAAACAGCAGTAAGAGCCATTGCATCATTGGCGCAGATAAAGGCATCAGGCAGCGTCATTCCAGATTCGGCAAAATCATCTACAGCCTGCTTTCCGTCATGACTTCTGAATTCACCATAAAAGATCCTATCAAAATTAACATCCAAATTATTTTCCTTCATTACACGCAGAAAAGCGTCATACCTTGCCTTAGCTTCCGGATTTGAAAGAGGACCTGAAATATAATTTATAACCTTTGCATGGTGCTCGGTTATAACATGGTGAACCATTTCTTCCATAGCAGCAGTATTATCAATACAGATGTCATAAAAATCAGAATATTCTGAATTATCAATTACTACTGCGGGAATACCTGCCTTTCTGACCTTATTTACAATCCGTTCCTTAACCTCAGAATCACAGATAGTATTAGTCATAAGAAGAACGCCGTCAAATTTTGTAAAATCAACAAGATTATATATGCTGTACTCGCCTATGTCAAATCTCTTGCTTGCCAGCATTCCGCCGAAAGCGGCAAAGTATGAGATATTCACCTCATTATCACGAGCAAACCTGTTGATGCCGCTTATAATGTTGCTCTGATATTCTTCATCCAGACCGGAAACAATAACTGCAATATTAATTATATTACCCATTTTAACCACCTACTGAACAAAAGTTTATATTGCTTTACCAACAAAACCTTTCTGAAAATCTGATTTTCCGCATCGGCATTCCGCCAGCTTTTCAGTAAAATTTAATTGGCTCAGCAACAACATTTCTAAAAATGCTATACATTTTTTTAATTATAACACATATTAGCAAAAAATAAAAGCCCTAATTTAAATTTCATGATATTGCACATAATAAATAAAACAAATTTGTGCACATCTACAATCCGTTTATTTTCTTCGTCTTTTATAGGTTTTAAAATCACTTACATATAGAACTATAAGTGAAAGCTTGTTCTTTTAGGCTTGCATGCAAATCTTATTAGAACAAATTCTATTTATCAGAGAACTTTCAATAATCTACAAGAAAGAAAAGAGGGCCAATATGAAAAAAACTTTAACTTTTATTACTGCTTTTGCTTTTGCATTCTCTTGTGTTTCATGCAACAGAAAAAACGGCAGCAAAGAAAAAAAGCAATCATTTGCCGTAGAAAAAATAGACAATATTGCTTACAAAAAAAGTCTGCTGACTATGCCAGATAATATGACAATGATATATTCCGTTGAACCATTTGAAAAATGCTCAAAATATTTCATACTCGGCACAGGTTCAAGCGGCATGGAGATGTGTATTACCGATGCCGATCTTACGTCGTTTACAAAGGTGGACTTTCCTGAATTCAACTGCGGAGCTTCTTATATGGCAGATTGCTCCGCAGACGGAACTCTTGTCACCTTTGTCAATGATGTCAGCTACGGCGATCTGCCTGCTCCGGACTACTCCGATCCCGATTTTGATCAGGCGGTCTACGATGCCGCAGCAAAATTCAAATTTAAAATTATAACATACTCTACGGAAGGAAAGATAATCTCCGACAATGATGTAAAAGATTTTTCTGTTTTTCCCGAGCAATCAACTACAATCAACGAATGTGTATCCGATGGAAAAACGGTTATTGTAAATATCAACGGAAGCTACGAGATGTTCGAAACGGACGGAACATATATCGGTTCTCCGACAGCCGGAGACGGCGAAACAGTGGAAAATATAGGCAAAAACAGTGACGGAGAGCTTATCGCCGCCGTTCGTGCCGATGCGGACAAAATACAGCTGCGTAAAATAATCGACAAAGGTGAAATAGAACCGGATTCCGTAACATATGAGCTTTCCGAAACCGTCTATGGAGAAATACAGCCGGGCTGGGGGGATTATACAATGTTTGTCCGCACTATGACTGCAATTTACGGCATACGCTCCGGCGATAGCTCTATAGTTCCTTTGTTCAATCTAAACAAAGCAGGACTAAACTCCAGTAACTTTTCTGATTTCATTATGTGTACCGACGATATTTTTGCTTTTCCTGTTAAAAATTATTCCAATTGGACGTGCAGCATCAAGCGATTTGCTCCCTGCTCTCCCGAGGAACTTGAAAATATTCCGATACTGAGCGTGGGAATTGTTGAAAATAATTTTCCTTTTGAAAACTATCTGGAAATCTTAAATGACGAAAATCAGGAGTATCAGGTAGAAATCAAACAATACGGCGGAAACAATGATGAAAACAGTGTGATAACGGAACAGATTCAAAAGAACGCTCTCAACGGAGATTTGCCTGATGTTATAATTTTTAATGGTCTGGATGGAAGACTTGCTGATTTTGATGCCGTAAAAATGGAAACCTTGTGCGATCTTTATGAATTTATGGACAAGGACGATACCCTAAACCGCAACTCGTTTGTGCCTGGACTGCTTGATCATATTGATTACAATTTTGACGGTCATGCATATCTTCTCCCCTCTGCATTTAAGTTTAGGATCCTCAATGCTGCGAAAACGGAGTTTGTAAAGGATATAGAGAAATGGGACTTCAACACATATATGGATATGCTTGAAAATCCTCCGGAGGGCATGGCTGAGGAGTTTAAAAACAATGATCAAACCCAGTGGCAAAGATTAAATGTTAACTTTGAAGATTATTTTGATTTCAAAAATGCATCATGTAAATTTGATTCACCCGATTTTATCCGCGCACTGAAATATGCGTATGAGGGTAAACAAAACGATACCAACGAATATGTCTCCGAGGACAACGACTACGATCAGGACGCCGAACAAAGGGGATATAGCTACTCTATCCGTGAAAACCGCGAGCTTTTTTCAACTGCATCCATAAGTAACTATGCAGATTATATTTACTACGCCAAAGGCATTTTCGGGGGCGAGCCCTTCACTGTTTTAGGCGATTTTAACTCCGGAAACGGCATACAATTCCGTACTGACGAAAACTCATACGGCATAACAAAGCAATCCGAAAATAAAGAGCTTGCATGGAAATTTATTAAGCATATGCTAAGTGACGACTATATCAGCAAGTACTATCTCACAAATAATTATCACTTCGGTAAAAATTTCCCTCCAACCAAAAGCGGCATAAAACTTTTGGCCGAATATTCAAAAAAGCCGATGAGCTATACATACAATTCACAGATAAAAAACTACAGCGGCGTTACATTTGATACATATACAAAGGACGAAAACGGTGAATATATATATGAACGGCTGGGATATGTTGATGACAATGTTATTGCAGAGGTTGACGCAATGATAGCTTCGGCGAAGCCCTCTGATGAATCATACATATATGGCGATTTCAGCTATGAGCAGTGCGGTGAAATTTCTGCCGTCTTTAATGAAGAAGTTGAACGCTTCTTCCACGGAGAATGCTCCGCCGAAGAATGCGCTTCAATAATACAAAATCGCCTGACTATCTACCTGTCAGAAAATTATGATTAATAATATTAAGGAGGAAAAAACATGAAAAAAATTATTGCCTTTATCTCCGCACTTGCATTATGTGCAGCATCATTTTCCTGTTCAGAAAAAAACAAAAACAAAAAAAGTATTTCTGACGAAAAAGAAATATCAAATTTGAGCGGTATGACTGCTGTTAAGCTCAGCGATACGACATACAAAAAGAGTTTGCTCGATGTTCCATCGGATATGAACATGTTATACTGTGCGAAACCTTTTAATGGCGGCAGCAATTACCTTCTTGTCGGTTCAGGGACAAAAACTCCTGCTTTCTGGACTTCAAACCGTGACCTCACTGAATTCAAGGAAATTAATTATCACAATTTTGACATCGGCACGTCATATAATATTGACGTTCTTAATGACGGTACTATGGTGACATTCGTAAACAGCGTTGATTACGGAGATCTCCCGGAGCCTGATCCCTATGCTGAAGATTATGACGCCGAAGTCTATGAAGCAGCGGCAGAATACAGCTTTCGGATATATACTTATTCACCAGACGGCAAGCTTCTCACAGACAGTGAGGTAACAGATTTTCATGAACAGCCCAACGGCAGTACCATGATAAATGAGATAGCGTCCGATGGCAAGTTTGTAATCGTCTCCATAAACGGTTCATACGAAATTTTTACTATTGACGGTACTTATAATGGTGAACTGACAGTGGAAGATAACGAATCGGTGGAGAATATCGGCGCTGACCATGACGGAAATATCATTTGTGCTATCCGTACGGGAATCGAAAGTGTGAAATTTCGTAAAATTTCCGAAGACGGAAGTATTGAAAAAAGCGAGCGGACATATACTTTTCCCGAAACCGTCGCTTATGAAATCGTACCCGGTTCAGACGATTATTCCATGTTTGTCAGCTCAATGACTACGATCTATGGCATAAAATCAGACGATAACACTATTGAATCGCTTTTTAGTCTAAATGCAGCCGGACTTAATTCCAGCAATTTTGCCGATTTCTGCGTTGGCTCGGACGGAAGATTTATAATTCCCGTAACAAACTATAGCAACTGGTCAGTCAGTCTCAAAATCTTCACTCCGTGCGATCCCTCGGAGCTTGAAAATATTCCTACCATAACAGTCGGAATGTTCTATGATGATAGCTTTTTTAGTTCTGTCGTTGACGATTTCAACGAAAACAACAGCGACTGCCGCATCAAGACGATATATTATAATGAAAGCACACAAGTTCCGCAGAATATGGATCTTAACGATAAAGAAGCGATGGAAGCTTTCGATAAAAAAGTAAAGGACGCTCACAACAATGCTGTTGAACAGCTAAGGCAGGACATTACAAAGGGAACTTTGCCGGACGTATTGGTTCTTGATGCAGGAAACTCCCCCACCGGAGTTTTCGGCGGAATTGATCTTGCCGGCATGGGAGCTCTCTGCGATCTTTACGATTTTACGGACAAGGACGATACTCTTACCTATGAGAGCTTTGTACCCAGTCTGCTGAACGCCGTAGACGAATACTTTGACGGTCATATTTATTCAATACCCACAAATTTCAGTCTTTTACTGTCAAATACTGCAAAAACAAAATTTGTCAAAGATATAAAGAAGTGGGACTTTAACACCTATATGGATTACATCGAAAACGAAAGTGAGATACTTGGAAATGAATCTGTGAACGAATCATACAAGACACAGTATGGCAGATCGGGCATTGCAAGCTACTGGCATTGGATCGACATAGACAAAGCTGAATGTCACTTTGATTCTCCGGAATTCCTGCGTTACCTCAGATACTGTCAGGCAGGCGAGCCTGATCCTGAATTCGATGAAAATTACGTTTATGAAGAACCCTCCGAGGAGGAGTCACGTCAGCAATATATAGATCAGCAATGCCGATATATCGAGGACAAGGTGCTTTTGAACAACAGCTATATCAGCACATACAATAATTATTTATATGAAATAAAAGGCACTTTCGGCAATGAAGACGTTACCGTACTCGGTGAAGTTGACGAAAAAATGAATACGGCTGTTCTCAGTTTTTCGAACAGGCAGTTTGCTATTCCGGAATGCTCGGAAAACAAAGAGCTTGCATGGAAATTCATAAAATATCGTTTAAGTGACAAATGCTATAAGGATGCATATAATTCAGGCGGCGAGTTCCCCGTCACCAAAAGCGGTCTAGAGATATACAGAAAAAAAGATCAGGAGCCGCAGAACAACCAATATTCAGCCGGTTACGAAGATTACACCGGTTATCTGTACACCACCGGTTATCTTGACAAAAACGGTAATACTAAGTATATTAAACTTGGAGATCTTACAGACGAAATTGCAGACGAAGTTGACAGGTACATTGCCGGGGCTGTTTTGTCGGACGATCCTGACAATGTTACAAGTGAAGATAAGGAAAAGTATAATGATATATATGATATCTTCCACGAGGAACTTGATCGTATGTTCCACTACGAAATAACTCCGGAAGAATGCGCCGATATGATACAGAATCGTATGTCTATCTATCTTTCGGAGAATTTCGGATAAAATCAGAAATCTTCAAATTACAATATCTCCAATGAGAAGCGGCGGTCTTTAATAAATTGACCGCCGCTTTTCTTTATGGCAGCCTCTAAAAAACTGTTTGGTTAAGCAAAAATCAGATAGGTACGGCAGTTGCAAGGAAAGCTCTTGAAGGCGTGCTGACGCACTCCAAGAGGGCTTGACGCAGTAAATGCCGTACATAGCCGATTTTTGTCAAAAGAGGTTTTTAAAGGTTGCCTTATATTATTTAGCCTTTAAGCTCTACTCGTCTGATTTTACCGCTGATAGTCTTTGGAAGCTCATCACGGAATTCGACTATTCTGGGGTATTTATAGGGGGCAGTATGCTCCTTTACATAATTCTGGATCTCCTTTTTCAGCTCGTCTGTTCCAACTGTTCCCTTAGTAAGAACGATAGAAGCTTTTACCACCTGTCCTCTGATCGGATCTGGAGCTGCGCTTACGCCGCATTCAAGAACATACGGAAGCTCCATGATAACGCTTTCAATCTCAAAAGGCCCGATACGATATCCAGATGACTTAATAACATCATCAACACGTCCGACATACCAGTAATATCCGTCCTCGTCCTTCCATGCAGTATCTCCGGTATGATAGATACCGTCATGCCATGCTTCATTAGTCTTTTCCTCATCCTTATAATATCCAAGGAACAGTCCGGGAGGCGTATTTTTATCGGTACGGACAATTATTTCACCAGTTTCGCCGGGCTTAACAGGATTACCGTCCGGATCAACTATATCAACATCATACTGAACATTCGGCTTTCCCATTGAACCGGGACGAGCCGTCATTCCAACAAAGTTGCCAATAACAAGAGTTGTTTCCGTCTGACCGAAACCCTCCATCAGCTTGACTCCGGTTGCCTTAAGGAACTGATTATAAACCTCAGGATTAAGAGCCTCTCCGGCAACGGTAGCATATTTGATGCTGCTGAGATCAAACTTTGAAAGATCCTCCTTGATAAAGAACCTGAACATTGTAGGCGGAGCGCAGAACGTAGTAATTCCGTACTGTGCAAACATTGGAAGAATCTTATTAGCATCAAAACGTTCAAAATCGTATACAAAAATACAGGTCTCACTAAGCCATTGACCGTAAAGCTTGCCCCACAAAGCCTTTCCCCAGCCGGTATCGGAAATCGTGAAATGAATGCCGTTTGGATCAACGTTATGCCAGTAACGAGCCGTCACAAAATGACCGAGTGCATATAAATGACTGTGCGTAGCAATTTTCGGATAACCTGTCGTACCGGATGTAAAGTACATCAGATTCGGTTCATGACCGCAGGAAAGTTCATTCGGATCTGTAGGACGTTCAAAGACGTCGCTGCATCCCTTGATTCCCTCGTCAAAACTGAACCACCCCTCACGATGACCATGCGCCATCATTTTTGTAATATTCATACCGCATTCCTCAACGGCAAGATCAACCTGATGCGCAACATCACCGTCTCCGGTACAAACGATAGCTTTGACGTCGGCAGCCTTGAAACGGTAAGTAAAATCATGCTGAACAAGCTGATTTGTAGCCGGAATAACGATTGCCCCAAGCTTGTGCAGGGCGTTTATTGCAAACCAGAACTGATAATGTCTTTTCAGAACGAGCATAACCCTGTCTCCCTTGCGTATGCCCATGGAACGGAAATAATTAGCAGCCTGATTGGAATATTTTTTTATTTCTCCGAAAGTAAAACGCTTTTCCTCCATATCGTTTGAAACATATATCAGCGCACATTTTTCGGGATTTTTTTCAGCGAGAGCGTCAACAATATCAAAACCAAAATTAAATGTCTCAACGTTTTTGAAACGGATATTTTTCATAGCGCCGTTTTCATCCGTCTCAACCTCAATGAACTTGTCCGCAACCGGATTTTCCACTTTAGCAAGATCAAAGTTTGTAACACCTGGAAGAATTACAGGATCAAGATGCTGAATAGCTCTCTGTGGAGCGTTTGCGCCGAATACAACGGCATAGAACCGGCATTCCCTGCCCCCTACAGCCCATTCGTCATGAGGCTCGGAACTGTCGTAGTAAATAGAATCTCCCTCGCTGAGAATCTCAACGTTATCTCCCACCTGAACTTTAAGCTGTCCGCTTACAACTATATCCATTTCCTGTCCCTCATGAGTATGGGGATGAGCCACTCTGAACTTCTCGTCAACGTAAGGAATAGTAACTAGAAATGGTTCTCCGATCTTATTCTTGAAATTCGGCGCAAGACGCTGATAAGTCAGTCCCTTGCGGCGGGCAATGGGAAGTCCCTGTCCCTTTCTGGTAATGTCAAAGCTGTTAATATGAGGAGATTCTCCCTCCATAAGATCGGTGATCTCAACACCTGTTGCACCTGCAAATTTATAAATAAAAGAGAAGCTGAAATCCTTAGCGCCACCCTCGTAGGCAAGATACTCAAAAGATGACATTCCTACCTTTTCCGCCATTTCCTCGGGAGTCAGACCTACCGACTCACGTGTAGCTCTAATTCGCTGAGCGACCTCTCTTATCTTAAATTCGGGATTCATAAAATTACTCATAGTAAGCCTGCTCCTTTCTGTAAAATCGGCAAAATTTTAAGCGCCGAATTTATACATATTGTATATTTACATATACGCTTACATATGATATATTATATCACTTTTTCTGCATGTTGTCAACATATTTTTTCCAAATCACCTGTATTTTTCCACTTTATAGTGAAAAAGCACAAAGAAACAATGATTAAGCGAATAATTTTCTTCGCATTATGTATTGACATTTATTACTTCACGGGGTATAATAAAAATGCGGTATGGAAAAATCACTAAGTTCATGCCGACATTATCACACTGAAGAGTAAAAATGCGTTCGATATACCTATAAGGGTATTCCAGTGCTGCCGGGACGGGGAGTTGTCCGGCGGACGAAAGCCATCGGCTGCGATTCGCATTTTGCATCCCGCTTCATAGGACAATCAAAAAGAGCAGTGACCTTCTTTTCTTGTCGTATGAGTGAGGAAAAGGAGGTATTTTTTATGAATTCAACAAACAAAACCACCGCCGCAAAGAGTCTCAGGCTCTTCGGCAACACCCGCGTACTGGTAATTTCTGCCCTGTTCATAGCTATGAGCATTGTACTTGGCAAAGTACTTGCCTTTAACATAGGCACCAGTATTCGAATCAGCTTTGAAAACCTGCCGCTTCTCATGTCCGGAATTTTCTTCGGACCTTTTATTGGAGCCGCTGTTGGAATCGGCGCAGATATTATTGGATGCCTCATAGTAGGTTATGCAATCAACCCTGTAATCACTCTTGGAGCTGCGTCTATCGGCTTTGTTTCAGGACTTATGCCGATTTTGCTGTCAAAGGTTCCGCCGCTCCCCAAAACTGCTCTTTCCGTACTTTCGGCTCATATTGCCGGTTCAATGATCATAAAATCAATTGGAATGTTTATTTATTTCAATACGCCTATACAAGTGCTTCTTCTTAGAATTCCACTATATATCGGCATCGGAATTCTTGAATTTTATATTATTCATCTTCTGCTGAAAAATAAAGCCTTTTCAGAACAGCTTGAAAGAGTGAAAAAGAAATGACGGCATATGATTCCGCCCTGGAGTATCTTACAACCGCCTCTCTCCGCGGCAGCAAATTAGGACTTGAACGCATCGTTCAGCTCCTTGAACAACTCGGTAATCCTCAGGAAAAGGTCAAAATAATCCATATATCCGGAACAAACGGCAAGGGCTCGTTCGGAGCAATGCTTGGAGCGATTCTGACATGCGCCGGCTACTGTACCGGGAGCTTTTCTTCCCCTGCCATTACAGATGTTACAGATAGTTTCCGAATCAACGGCGCCAAGATTTCTCAAAAGATATTCGGAGAGCTTATATGCCGAATTGCGCCCATTTGCGAAAGTATGGATGACAAGCCCACAGAATTTGAAATTCTTACCGCTGCCGCATATGAGTTATTCGCTGAAAACAACTGCGATATTGCTCTTGTAGAATGCGGAATGGGCGGCGATCTTGATTCAACTAATGCCGTAAGTTCTCCCCTGCTTTCGGTTATTACAAACGTTCAAATGGATCATTGCAGCTTTCTTGGAAATACTATTGGAGAAATAGCTTTGCACAAAGCCGGAATAATCAAAAAAGACTGCCCGGTACTTTTCGGAGGCAGCGATAATGAAGCGGCAAGAGTGATCGAACAGTATGCCGCAAATTTCGGCTCTAGGCTATACTATACAAATCATAGCCGAATTTCCAATATTTACTGTTCTCTTGAAGGTACCTGTTTTAATTTCGATAGTTTCGGAGATTTGTATACTCCGCTATCCGGAACATATCAAGCCCGCAATGCTGCCAATGTTCTGACCGCAGTGGAAATACTGCGTGAATTGGGATATAATATTTCAAGCGAACATGTCCGTATCGGTCTTGAAAAAACAAAATGGCACGGTAGATTTGAGATTCTCAGGAAAGAACCGCTTGTAATATTTGACGGTTCTCATAATCCAGACGGCATCAGATATGCAGCTGATAGTATCAGCTGCTGCATAAACGGAAAAATTGCTCTTCTTATCGGCGTTATGGCGGACAAGAAATATGAATTATATGCAGATTTGCTGGGTAGATTCGCAGAATGTGTATTTACTGTAAAACCTGATAATCCCAGAGCATTAGACAGTGATATACTTGCAAAAACCTTTACTGCCAAAGGGATTTCTTCAACATCATTCAATATTTTTAGTGATGGGGTAAAAACGGCTTACTGCTTTGCTAAATCTCATGGAATTCCGCTGGTTGCCCTTGGCTCACTTTACATGTATAAAGAATTTACTTACGTTCTTGATAAACTTAAATAGAAATTAAAAAAACTGTCAATTCATGACCTCAAGGAAAGCGAATTGACAGTTTTTTAAGATTCATGGCATAAAATTTAAGAGACTCATTTAGTAACCTTAGCCAAACCTAACTTCACAAAGCAGACATTCAGTATCGGATAAAAGCTTAATAAAAGTTAAATAATAGGTCAAGCAGCAATAGTCTGATTCAGATGATAAGAAAAATTATGCTGTTCAGGAGTAATTATTTCAAAAGGTTTGTTATCTCTGAAAATAGCAAAGATAATGTTGCAAGGCTTGTTAATAACATCAGACAAAGCGACCATATTAGGATTTGGAATACATTTATTGTCATAGTAAGAGAGAGAAACTGGATTCTTAACTTCACCGCTGCGACTAATACAAATGTTGTTGAGGTTCATCATGTATAGAAATACTGAATTTCTCTCAAATCTTTTCCTCCAATATTAACATTACAAAAGTTATCACTTGCTGTAAATCCGAACCTTTCATAAAAATTTCTTGCTCTTGTATTATCTTTAAGAACCCATAGAAAAACATCATAATAGCCCAGTCTAAACAGCTCTTTAACCGCCGATTTAAGCAATACTTTTCCGTATCCCTTTCCTATATATTCAGGCAAAAAATAAATTGCTACAATTTCCCCATAATCGGCAAAGTCATTGAATCGTGATTTACCAAAATTAACAGTTCCTATCACTTTATCATTTTCAATTGCAATAAGTGAATTTTGATTCGGTTTGTCTAAATTTACCACCCATTTTCCAACTGGAATAGAGTCAAGATATTCCTGAGGAATTATTCCCTTATATGCAAATTTCCAGCTTTGCTCATAAATATTGCTGATTTCAAATATGTCATCGTTATTATCAACATATCGTATTTCCATATTTTTCACTCATATTATAATTTTTTCAAAGTTAATTCTGTCAATGCACCATAATGCAGTATCTCAAACTTTTCAGAAGCAATGTTCTCCAAAAGCAGTAAATGTTCCTTTTCCCAGTCTTTGATTTCTTCGGCAGAAAGCGACGCTCCAATTCCTCGGCATGTTTTCATCCTGCCATTCCAGCTTTCTCTTGTGAAAGGAACATTCAGCTTGTATTCTTCATGATATGACAAATCAAAATATTCATACATACAATCAGGAATACATATTGAATGCATAGTTTCTCCCAGTCCCGTCCAATTCGGATTATATTTGAGTACAAGCTCCTCACTTTTTTCTGCAACTTTATCCTCAAATGGCAGCCACGCCATATACAGAATAAGCAGTTTTCCATTATCTTTCAGCATCTTAGCAAGCTTTATTGAAATTTTCTCATGATCAAAATATCCAAAGCACTGACAGGCTGTAATCACATCAAATGACTTGTTAGGAAAATCAATCTGCTCTGCTGATGCGGTTATGTATTCGATCTCCATTCCGTTCATTTTAGATAAAGCTTTTGCTTCGTAAATCTGATTCTCCGATATATCCAAGCCAATCCACTTTGCGCCGTACTGATACATATTTCTCGGCAGAACACCTGTACCCGTGCCTAAATCAAGAACAGTCTGTCCATTAACGCATAAATTTCTTGCAATGATTTTATCATAAAAATCCTGTGGATAAATATCTCTATATTTTGTGTAGTTTTCAGAGATAAGTCCAAAGTCAAAGGATTTTCCATTATCAATTCGTTTATCTGATATTCTCATTTTTTAACACCATTCTCATAATCTTCTCTAAGCACGGAAAAATACAGTCTGCCAATGCACTGATTATCTATAAAAAATAATTAGACAGCGTTCCATCATAAGTGAAACCGCACTTTCCAATAACCGCCATCTGTAATAATCCTCTTTTTCATACAAGTTCAGCAAAAGTTCATGGAGACAAAACAAACTTAGGCATAAGGGTGAGCTTGTGGAAATTAGCGTTATGGAGGCGGTCGATTTTTTTGCGGATTTCCGGAACGCTGCTGAGATCATCGGTTCCTCTGATATAGCGGTCGAGCATAGCGTATGTAAAGCCAAGATTCTCCTCGTCGGTCTTGCCACACAAGCCGTCTGTAGGAATTTTATGTACGATGTCATAGGGAAGTCCCAGCTCATCGCCTACGGCAAGAACCTCCGTTACCGTAAGATCGGAGAGAGGGGCAAAATCGCCTGCTGCATCGCCGTATTTGGTGGAATATCCTACCCAGTCCTCAGAAAGATTGCAGGTATTGACGACACGGCCTCCAAGGGTAGCGGCGGCGGCGTAGAGCGTGGTCATGCGTATTCTTGCCGGAGTATTGACAATTGCCTGGGGAGCCGGCTCCATATGCTGTTTAATCTCGTTCATAAAAGCGGTCACGGTTGCGCCGATATTCACAGTATAGGTTTTAATTTGCAGAAAGTCGCAGACCCTGCGGCTGTAATCAATATCCGGTTGGATGTCCTGCGGCATGAGTATACCGACAACACGGTCGTTCCCAAGAGCTTTTACGCATACAGCAGCCGCAACAGAGCTGTCCTTGCCGCCGGAAATGCCAATTATCGCCTTTGTATCAGTAGAAGCGGTGTTTTCAAAGTAATTTTTGACCCATTCGATAAGGCCAGAAACAGTTTTTTTAGCATTAAAACAATAAGCCATATAAGTCACCTTACTTCAGTTCTTTTTTAATTGCATCAAGCAGCTCGTCATATGTCTCGAATGCCGGTAATTCCGGATAATCAGCTTTGATAGCGTCGGTGCTTCTGAACAGAAATCCGGCTTTGCTTGCCTTTATCATACCGAGGTCGTTGAAGCTGTCTCCGCTTGCGATAGTTTCGTATCCGATAGACTGAAGCGCTTTTACCGTAGTAAGCTTGGACTGCTCACAGCGCATTTTAAATCCAGTTATTTCGCCGTTTTCAGCCACTTCAAGTGTATTACAGAAAATAGTAGGCATACCGAGCTTTTCCATAAGGGGAGCTGCAAACTGTGTAAACGTATCACTGATAATTATCACCTGACACAGTGACCGGAGTTTATCAAGAAATTCCTTTGCGCCGGGCATAGGATCGATCTTTGCGATAGTTTCCTGAATTTCTTTAAGACCCAGACCGTGCTGCCTGAGAATATCAAGACGATAATTCATAAGTTTGCCATAGTCTGGCTCGTCACGGGTAGTACGCTTGAGCTCAGGAATTCCGCTGGCCTCTGCGAATGCAATCCAGATTTCAGGTACGAGAACGCCTTCAAGATCAAGACATGTAATATACATAGACATAGTAAATTCCTCCGTAAATTAAGATATATAAATATTATACTACAGTCGGCAACATTTGTCAAATATTAATATTCTGCAATTTCATAGACTTATTCAACTATGTCATTCAAAATTTTCAATTTACTCCGAAAGTGAAAGATACGGCACCTAAATTTTATATTATCCTGTATATTGGACCGCAATTGACAACACATTTCAAGCTAAAACGGTTCAACAATTTTTTGTAGAAATTTCAGAAATTTATTTCCTGTTATTTATACTTATATACAAAGTTGACTCAAAATAATTTACTTTTTCGGAATGATGTGATATTATTATCTTAGAGCCTGTTCAGTATCTTTTTATGTGCGGATTTTCGAGCATAATTTTGACGATTACAAGGAAAAAATTTGCAGACATACTGACGCCCCCTAAAGGCACTTCCTTCGGGCGTATGGCAAGGATTTTTGACGCAGTAAGCGACAAAATCTACCGAAAAGACGTGTGAAAAAAGATACTGAACAGGCTCTAAGAATTTTTACAGGAGGAATACATATGAAAGTAAATTTCGAACCTATTGGTAAACTTACAGTGAAAAAACAATATCACTATGCCTGCATTACGCTTGCGGTCATTTTGCCCATTGCATTGATTATTGTTACGATTTTAAAAGGAACCTTTTCTCCGATGACGTTACTCGTATGTGCAGGAATTATCATTATTTTACTGGGAATTGATTATTCCAACCGCAGTAATATGGTTATTTATAATCACGAGCAGATTGTGCTTACCAAAATGTTTGGAAAGCCTACGCTTTATCGTTGGGATATGTTAAAAGATGTATATAACAGCACTGACACAATGCGTATGGAATTTTCTGACGGCAAAAAGCTGTACATTAATATGGAATATGACGGTATCAGTGAATTTATCACATTTCTTAACAGTATAACGGAGAATAAATGAAAGACCTTATTGCTCGTTTGAGTCAGGGCGACCGAATGGCGGCAGCAGAAATATACACTCGTACATATAAGGAACTTTACTGCTATTGTTTTCAGATTTGCAAAAATGATTTTGATTCTCAAGATCTTGTGCATGATACTTATCTTACGGCATTTGAAAAGATAAATCAATACAGATACGACAATAATTTTAAAGGCTGGCTTCATATGATAGCGCTGCATAAATACTATAATAAGCGCCGCCGGGAAAAACCGCATTTGTGGTCTGACGCTCCTGTAAATATCCCATATGAGGAAGAACTTATCTGTCCTGAGGAATATGCCGAGAACAGAGAACTCTGCCGTTATATTGTAAAAATAATCTCAGATCTGCTTACAGAGCCTCAGAGATTGACCGTTATAATGTTTTATTATGATGAGAAGAGCGTTTCTGAAATTGCAAAGATTCTTGAATGTGCAGAAGGCACGGTGAAATCACGTCTCTATTACAGCCGGAAAATTATACGTGAAGAGCTTGAGAAAAACGATTATATTATCAGCGGAAATATGCTTATTGTCGCTTCGGCGCTGAACCGAAACGCAGGCGAATTTATTGCAGAAACCGTAATAGACACAGAGCTGCTTACATCTTTGCTGAAATCAAAAACCATTGCAAAAAGATTTGCCAAGAGTTCGGTAAAATCATTTGCAAAAGGAAAGCTTCTTGCAGGAGCAGCCGTCATTGCAGTTGCGGGAGGAACCGCCGTTATCAGCAGCGTTAAAAATGACGGCTTGTCTACGGCAGAGAAGTCTTCATCAATATCCGTTCCGGAAACGTCAGTTAAAAAAGACGCTTTGCCGCTTCAAACAGACATTGAATCGGCAGCGGATTCTGTGACGGGGCCTGCTGCAGAATCAGCAGAAATCTCGCTTCCCGGCGTAGAACCTGTCGAATATGATTTCCCGGCATATCTGTTTACTGCCGCTATTCCGGAAAACTATAGAGTTGAACTTGCTGCGGCTTATTTACCGGATGGAGAATTGACTTCTTCGGATAAAGAAAGAAGTGAAAAGGCTGAAAAAGATCGTATTATTATGTCGCTGAACAATCATGTTCCGGCAAGATTTCGACCCGATAAATTCAGCGGCGATATTGTTATAATAGGCAGAACTGCCGGCAGGGAACGGTATTCCGATCTCGAGGAAATACTGTCCGGATTCTTCTCAGACATATCCGTGGGGGAAAGTTCTGCGATAACATTTCCTGCCGATACTGCAAACGATCCGGATGCTTCTTCGGCGGTAAGCGGCGAAAGAACTGCATTTACCGCAAAATCAAGAGGCCATGACGCCGTGGGTACGGCTGTTCGCTGTGATCACTGCGGAAATTCATATATATTTATTTTTGCGGATTGCAGCGGAATACGGCAGGATGAGTATAACGATATTATCAGCTCTGTTAAATTCAGATACCGGGATAACAGCTGGAAAGAAAATTATCCGCATTTTCAGGAATAGCTTGAAAAATTATCTGTGACGGTATAACCGCAGGCAGATGTCCCCCGTTTCTTAAGCGGCGGTCATCTCCCGATTCAGCCGGGGATACAATCCTCAACCGGACTGCCGGCGCAAAACGTCTCCGCTTTGCTGAAAACGGAGCTTTGAATAAATCTGTTAACATAGGAGACGCACGATAAAATGGATAAATATAATCTGTTCAATTATTATCCGTTATATGCCGACGCTTTGTACTATAAGTCTGCCGATATGAAAGACGCACGGATAAATCTGATGCAATTTATTCTTGATGATATTTTATTGAGCGGCTCTTTGTGTGAAAAAAAGGGACTGCCGTTAAAGCTGCATAAGATTTATTTTTTCCTTCTCAGGTCAATGCTTTTATTTTCCATACCATTTTGGATATTTCTCGTGGTTATTGCGGTCAGTGAATACATTGATAATGATATCTTTTTTGGGTGTTTTGTAGTGTTAACCATTCCGGCTGCAATCTTTATACTGTTGTTTACGGCTGTAATAATATGTTTTGCAGTTTTCCGCAGAAAACTGCTGAATTATTATCTCGGAAGCTATTGGCCGAGATGTACTGAGTATCCTGACGATCTTCGTGAAGAAGCGGCGCTGGCTGGATTCAGTATGTTTTTTAATGACGAAGAGTTTAAAGAATGTGATTATTCTTCTGATTTTCTTTCAGCCGTGTATGAATACTGGGATATAGCCGCACAGCAGTCAGACAGTATAATGGAGAGAAAAAGAATGAAAAATATTTTTGGAATTGATGTAACCGATAATAAGGAAAATGGCTCTTTTGACGGAGAGTGCTTTGTCGTTCGTAAGCTGTCGATGTCAACTGAAGATGCTGTAAACAATGCAGTTAAATCAATTAATTCTTTTGAGAAAATGGCGTCTCTGCCGCTTGGTCTGGAAATTGTTTATTGGATATGTTTAATGGCTGGCGTCATTATTCTTCTCGCCGAACTGAAAACAGGCTTTAATATCAGACAAACTTTGGAAAATGCTCCGTGTATTTTGTATATCGGCGCAGCAGCATGGATAACCGTTATTTATCTTGCCATATATAAAAGACTGAAAGCTAAAGGTATTTCCGATAGCGATGACTTCGAGGAACATATGAGTAACATAAGTAATGTTACTTTTGCTGCAATGTCAGAGCTTGGAATTCCTTCAGCCAGTCAGAGTATTGATGTAATTGCCGTAAAATATAAATACAAGGACGACAACAAAAAATCAGTTAACATTCATCCTATGTTCAGTCATTGGAATCTTGATATGTTCATTTTTACTGAAAGAGAAATGCTTTGTCTGGCTGATCTTTATAATGTATATGAGGTACCTATCTCATCAATAAGGTCGATCGAGCTTTGCAGCAAAAAAGCAATGCTTCCGCAATGGAATAAGGAAGAACCGTATAATTCTCCCAAATATAAGCAATATAAAATAGTCATGAACAATCAGGGAATTTATTTTGTTCGTTATTATAAAGTAATTATTTCTGATGCTAAAGGGGATTTTGAATTGCTGATTCCCAATTACGATCAGCTGTTATTTTCTGAAATAACAAATGTTTATCCTGATTAACAAGAGTCTGTCTACATTGACGCATGCTTATACATATGTGGACAGACTCTTAGTTATACAAAATTAGTTATCAGATTATAAATTTTTAAGATAATGCCAAAAGGCTATTGACATTTTTGCTAAAATGTAGTAAAATATAAATTGTATGGAATTATGTTACGGAGTAAGCTACCGTAAATTAAAAATATATGCCCAAGAGCAGAATGGAGAATTTATATGATAAAAAAAATCGGTGTTTTAACAAGTGGAGGAGACGCACCGGGAATGAATGCAGCTATCAGAGCGGTTGTAAGAGCAGCTCTCAGCAAGGGTATGGAGGTTTACGGCGTTCACAAAGGTTATGTAGGACTTATTAGCGGTAATATCGTCAAAATGGACGAAAGGAGCGTTTCTGATATTATTCACCGCGGCGGAACCATACTTTCAACTGCAAGATGTCCGGAGTTCAGAACAGAAGACGGCGTTGAAAAGGCAAGAAAAAAGTGTGAGGAGCTTGGTATTGAGGGACTTGTCGTTATCGGCGGAGACGGTTCGTTCAG
>CAJTWQ010000033.1 GCA_910579835.1 uncultured Ruminococcus sp. | reverse complement strand
TCCGCGAGGGCGATCCTCTTGAGATCTACACCAACAGCGACGGTGAAGTAATTTTCAAAAAATATTCCGCTATCAGCGAAATGAGCGAAAACGCCGGATACGTTGCTGATATAATGAATAAGATCGCAGGATGCCCTGTGGTAATCTTTGACAAAGATCATGCTGTAGCAAGTTCCGGAGTTCCCAAAAAGGAACTTCTGGAAAGACGTGTCACCGGACAGTTGGAGGAGCTTATGGAAAGCAGGGGACAATATTTCTGTCCTGACGGAAACAGCAATAACTTCTTCCCGGCAGAAGGATCGCAGCATACTGCCATAGCAGCTGTTCCAATCATTACCGCAGGCGATGTTTCAGGAGCCGTAGTGTTCCTAAGTTCCGATAAATGCAAGGAGATCACCGATCTGCAAAAGAGCCTGATAAACGCAGCCGCTCAGTTTCTTGCAAAGAAAATCGAATAACCAGCGTGATATATTGGTTATTCGCAATCTCGTTATCAGAAAAAAGGCTGTTATAGTGTAAACTCACTATAACAGCCGCTTTTTTATTTATTTGACTGATCTTCGGTCGTCTCAATAATTCCTTTAAGTCCTGCCGCAAGACCGGCAAGTCCCTGTATTTCACTTGGAATAATAATCTTTGTAGCCTTTCCGTCGGCCGCCTTTGCAAAGGATTCCAGAGATTTCAGCTGAATTACCCTTTCGTTAGGATTAGCACTGTTCAGCTTGACTATACTGTCTGCCAAAGCCTGCTGTACCATTTCAATGGCCTTGGCTTCACCGGTAGCTTCAAGTATCTTCTGTTCCCTTACGGCGTCGGCGCGAAGTACCATAGCCTGCTTCTGAGCCTCAGCTTCAAGGATCTGAGCCTCTTTCTTTGCCTGAGCACGGAGAATCTGGGACTCCTTTTCACCCTCTGCAACGAGAATCTGAGATTTCTTGTCTCCCTCTGCCTGAAGAATCTTCTCACGGCGCTCACGTTCAGCTTTCATCTGCTTCTCCATAGCGTCCTGAATTTCACGGGGAGGAAGAATATTCTTCAGTTCCACGCGGTTTACCTTTATTCCCCAACGGTCCGTTGCCTGGTCGAGAATTGATGTTATCTTAGTATTGATAATATCTCTTGAAGTAAGAGTGGAGTCAAGCTCCATTTCACCGATAATGTTACGAAGCGTTGTAGCAGAAAGATTCTCTATTGCCGCAAGAGGCCTTTCAACACCGTAGATATACTGCTTTGCATCCGTTACCTGATAAAATACTACTGTATCTATCTGCATAGTAACGTTATCTTTTGTGATAACAGGCTGCGGCTTGAAATCCACAACTTTTTCTTTAAGAGACACCTTGCCCGCAATCCTGTCGATAAACGGTATAAGCACATGGATTCCAGTCTGCCACTCTGCATGGAACGAACCAAAACGCTCCACTACAAATACATGAGCCTGCGGTACAATTCTAAAGCTCCTGATAACAATTACAAGCAGAAAAATTACAACTGCCGCCACTATGATTCCGATTATACTTTCCATATTAACCTCCGTTATGATTTATCTGATTTTAACGACACTGACAATTTTGTTCCAAGCACCTTTTCAACGATTACGATGCTTCCGACAGGAATTATTCTGCCGCTCTCATATGGAACCGCACTCCAGTCAACACCGCTTAACGTCACTCGTCCTGTCCCCTTGTCCCTGTCAATTTCTTCGATAACCGTGGCAGTCATACCGACATAAAGCTCCTGGTTCGTTGATACATGCTCCTTGTTCCGCCGTTTTTTGAGCCACGGAAAAGTAATGAGCAAAAAAATACCGGACGCCAGTATGAATATCCCCAACTGAGAAAGCAGCGTAGTATCTTCAAAAACCACTGTAAAGATAAGCGTGACAAGCGCGCCCACTGCAAACCAGATAGAAACAAGCTGAACTGTCGCAAGCTCTGCCGCAACAAAAAGAACAAAGACCACCGCCCAGAACAGTACTTCAAACATAGTTTATCCCCCTTTCCAATATTAATCCCTATTATCTGCGCAGTTTTAAGAACTCGTGTTCTAAATCTGCATTTTACAGCAAAAACCAAAAGTTTGGTTTACTATAATAATTATACTACATTCCTTTATTTTTTTCAAGAGTAAATTATAGATTCTAATCAATCTGTAATATTTGTCAGCATAGTGTAAGAAACGGAATGATATTCCTAAGAACATAATAAAGCGGCAAAGCAGTCATAACGGCGACAAGAAAACCATATTTACGGGGAATAACATGCAGGTTCATACCAAAAGCATATGCGGTAGTTTCAATATAAAATAATGCGGCAAATGTAAAAAGCAGTATAGGAGTTACGTTATATCCGGCAGATTCAATAATGTCACCTTTTAGAAAAGCTATAATACTTCTCGTATTGCCGCAGGCAGGACATAAAAGTCCCGTCCGGCTGTAAAACTGACACTCTGGAAATAATGCGCTTAACCTGATAAAAAAATCTCTTGATAAAAATAACAGCAGGGTAAATACCGGCAAAGCTATTGCCGCAACCCCTGCTGCTATTCTTTTTCTGCAATTGTTCATTCAGATCAGAATCCGAATGCTTCAAGCAGCGCAGCGCCTGTTGCTATAACAATAAGAGCCGGTACAAGGCTTATTATCGTCATTACAAGACCTGCAATACCCATACCTTTTCCGCCCTTGCCGCTTTTTATTCCCACAGCGGCAAGAATACATCCGACAATTGCACACGGAATAGAAATGTAATAAAAACAGCAGCTTGTAAGCAGCGCGACTATTCCAAGGATCATTGCAGTTACCGAACATCCGCTGACAGGCTGTTTCGGCGGCTGCGGATTATATCCATTGGGAGGAGGATAATACCCCTGTGGAGGCTGCGGATTGTATCCGTTTTGCTGCATATTGCTTGGCGTTTGATTATTCATAATATCACCCTTTTATTAGTAGTCGCAAATCCCTTGCTTTTGCAATAAATTTACAAGATAATTATAACATATTTGCGGTATAATTTGCAATATAGTATTATAACAAATTTCTTGTCATAATATTGTTTATTTCTACTAAAATATGAGAGATAATTATTATATAGGAGAGTGAAAATATGTTTAAATTACAAAAAGGATACGATGAATATGTAACCAAAACTTTCAGGCTGCCAAAAGAATTTGTGGACAGTCTCGATAAAATAGCATTTGAAAATAAACTTTCTCTTAATCAGCTTGTAATACAATGCCTGAAATATGCTATTGACGACCTTGAGGAGCCTGAAAACAAAAATGGCAGCTCATAACAGAAAAAACGACTGTTCATCACGATACAGTCGTTTTTTTCTTAGAACCTGTGCAGAAATATTCTGAACAGACACTTATAGTAAACGTCAAATTATTTTTGACGTTCATTATAATATTATCAGCATTTAACAATTCCCACCGCCGTAAGATTATCCTTGCCGCCCCTGGCAAGAGCCGTCTCTTTCAGCAGCTCCAGACGATTCGGCAAGGCTTTTGGCAGCTCCATTATCTCCTCAATATCCAACGCAGAAAGGTAATCGGATATTCCATCGGTACAGAGTAAAAGAACATCTCCGCACTCCATTCCGCCTTCTATTGGCGTTATGTCAATCTTGGGCAAAGTATTTACATTTCCGAAAGCAGGAAAAATAATGTTTCTGTGAACATGAGTCCTCCGCTGCTGAGTAGTGATAGCGCCTTCCTCATAAAGCAGCTGCACCAGAGACTGATCCCTGGAAAGCTGGGATATACGCCCCTGACGGAAACGATAAAGTCTCGAATCCCCAACATTAAACGACAGTATCCCTCCAGCCTCATCTATAGCTATTCCGCAGAGGGTGGCCTGCATATTATGATTTTCCGGATTCTGACGACTGTACTCGGCAAGCTGTCTGTGTATCTCATAAAGCCGAATGTCAAGCCTGATTATACCGCTGTAATGAATATCGCGTATAAGCTCCAGACTCATAGCGGAGGCAAGCTCGCCTCCAAGCTCCCCAGACACGCCGTCTGATACGGCTGCAATAAACGGTTCCCTGATGTCCTGGCTGACAGCGCCCTCTGTCAGTACGTTCTCACCAATTAACAGTGCATCCTCATTATGGGGCATTATTCCCTTGTCGGTTATTCCGCAGCAAAAGTACATTTATACACCTCATATTTTAAAAAGTCTCCTGCCGTTCTCACAGGCAATATGTATAAGCTCCTGCGTGTCCATTCCCTTGATCTCCGCAGCCTTTTCAGCCGTATAAGGGATCATAGAGCTGTCACAGCGCTTTCCGCGAAACGGCACTGGAGACATATACGGACAGTCTGTCTCAAGAAGAAGCCTGTCGGCAGGAACTGATTCCAGCGCTCTTACAGCTTTTTTGGCATTTTTAAAAGTAAGCACTCCTGTAAAGCCTATGTACATTCCCAGTTTAACTATCTCATTTGCAGTCTCTGCACTGCCGCTAAAACAATGAACAACACCGGACGGACGGTATTTTTTCAGAATATCCATAGTATCCTCCCATGCGTCGCGGCTGTGTACTATCACGGGTATACCAAGCTCGCCGGCAAGGTCAAGCTGCTGAGTGAAAACGGTTATCTGACGCTCCCGGTCATAGCCGTCGTAGTGATAATCCAGCCCGATTTCACCAACTGCTTTTACCTTTGGATTTTTTTTAACCGTATCACGAATAATATCAAGATAGTCGAAGGTCAGATCATCATCGGCATTTTCCGGATGAACCCCTGCGGCGGCATATATATAATCATACTGCTCCGAAAGCTTGGAATTTTCAATTGTATCGCTTATTCCCGCTGAAGCAAGCATTACCAATCCGATTCCGCTTTCCGGTAGCCTGTCAAGAAGCTTCTTTCTGTCAATATCAAAGGCACTGTCGGCATAATGGGCATGAGTATCGAAAATTCCTTCCACGATTTAATTCTCCTCTGACGTAAAATATTTCTTTTTCAGCTCGTCTATCTGACTTTTACTGATAATAAAATCCTTTCCGGCATCTTTTTCCGTATTCAGCTTATACGCTTCGGCTATAGTTATGCTGTTAAATTCAGACTTACATTCAAACATATATTTAATGGCATGCTTGACATTATTATAATCAGATCTTGTAATATTAGTAAAAATACCGCTGTGATTTATCATCTGGTCAAAATTTGCTTCAAGATGATCGGCAACCGCTCGTGCATCGGCTCCGTTCACCATATACTGCATAAGAGCCGCCGACTTGAAAGCACGATCAGGTTCCCCGCCTGGAAACAGAGAATAGGTCGCATATGTCTCCATCTGTTCACTGCTGAGATTTTCCCTACTACCGTCGCCCTTAAAGCTTCCGAACTGAATGTCTACCGGGAATGCGGAAACACATCCGGTCATGTCGCAGGCACGTCTGAACGCATCGGAATTGAAAGTCATGTACCGCTCAACGGGAACGCCAAAGACCTTTTCTACGAAGTCCGCAGCCCTTGCCCCCTTGCCGTCCTCACGGAAGGCATCCTCAATACGTCGCTGCTTACCGTCAATTACAGCGATAGTGTTTGCAGGAATTCCTATAAACAGTATCTTTTTGTCTTTCGGCATAGACCGCATAAGTACAAAAGTAGACTTGCACTCCTGTTCCGGAGTAGAAAGAATCAGCAGAACCGTATGATCATTTTCCTCAGTAACTGTTTTGACATCCTTGGCCGGAGCCTCGGTCAGCGGTTCTTCTCTGTTAAGGTATTTAATCAGCATCATTGCCGCTCCGCCGATAATAATAAGTCCTATAAATAAAGTTGCAAGAAAGGGTATTGCTATGTGTCCGCTTTTTTTCTTTGACATGGCTGTTATCTCCTCTTAATCAAAGCCTGTTCAGGATCCCGGCGTATACAGGCTCTTAAATTATTCCCGAAACTATTGCAAATTTCTGTAATTGTGATATAATAATATTGCAGTATTGTCTGCATATTATGATTATATCATAAAATCAGCAAAAATGCAACAGGCGCGGAAATAAATTTCGACTAATATTTTTTTAGCGCGACACAGGGTGCAGCGTCACGCTGCTTATATCATAAAACAACACACATTTCAAGAGTTTTCTCAGAAATAAGAAAGGATAAAACAATGACGGAGCCAAGACATCTTCACCGGGCATGGGCTGATATTTCACTCAGCGCACTGAAAAACAATATTGACATCATCAAAAAGCTTAATTCTTCCTCCACAGAAATTATGGCGGTCGTCAAAGCCGATGCATACGGACACGGATGTGAAAAAATTGTACGCTGTCTTGAAAAAGAGTGCGGTATCAAATATTTTGCCGTTTCAAACATTGACGAAGCCGTAGAAGTCCGGATCTGCTGTCCGAATGCAGAAATCCTTATACTCGGCTACACCCCTCCGGAATATGCCGGCGATCTCCTTAAATATAACATAATACAGGGAATAGTCTCCGCTGATTACGCCAGGGAACTGTGCTCCGGAATATCAGAACGGCTCAGGTGCCATATCAAGATAGACACAGGTATGGGAAGAATCGGGCTTCGTAATGCTTCTTCAGAGGACTGTGCCGCGGAAATTGCCGGAATATGCCGAATGGAGCGGCTTTCCGTTGAAGGCATATATACACATTTTGCTGTGGCTGACAGCGATAATCCGGATAATATAGCCTACACTGACCGACAGGAAACTTTTATTACGGATACATACGACTGCCTTACGGCAATGAATATCCGTCTCCCTCACATTCATTTCATGAACAGTGCCGCCGTCTGCTGCCGAAACAGTCCACGGAGTACCCTTGCAAGGGCAGGAATCATTATCTACGGTCTGCATCCCGATATAAACATGAAGCTGCCTAACGGATTAAAGCCGGTAATGTCCCTTAAAGCCGTTATCTCCCATGTAAAAAACATAGAGGCCGGCGACTGTGTAAGCTACGGCAGAACCTTCAGGGCTTCCGGAAAAATGCGCATTGCCACCGTGACCATAGGATATGCAGACGGTTATTCAAGGCTGCTTTCCTCCAAGGGTGAGATCCTCGTTCACGGTCATAGATGCCGCATTCTGGGCAGAGTATGCATGGATCAGATTATGATTGACGTTACCGACGTACCCGAAACACACCCCGGAGATATTGCTGTTCTTATCGGTACGGACGGAAGCGAAACTGTAACAGCCGATGAGCTTGCCGGTCTTTACGGAACCATAGGCTACGAGGTGGTATGCGGAATATCAAAAAGAGTTCCCAGGATCTATACCAAATAACGGCGGCGGCTTAGCCGGTGTGAAATAAAAGGAGAACATATATGAAAAAATCAATGACAATATCCTACGAGGTAGGAAAAAATCTTTATCTGAATTTAACAAATCAATGCCCCTGTTCCTGCACATTCTGCATAAGAAATCATGCAGACGGAGCTTACGGCTCAGATCCGCTGTGGCTTGAACATGAACCGTCTGCAGAGGAAATAGCCACCGCTCTGGATTCCTTTGATTTAAGCTCATATGAGGAAATTGTATTCTGCGGCTACGGCGAACCGACCTGCCGCACTGATATCGTCGTAGAAACCGCCGGATATATAAAGAGAAAGTGCCCCTCTGCACGTCTCAGAATAAACACAAACGGCCTCGGAGATCTTATCAACGGCTGTTCCGTTGCCGAAAAAATCTGCGCTGTTATGGATGTTGTTTCCGTCAGCCTCAACGCCGGCACTAAGGATGAATACATGAAAGTCACACGTCCGAAATTTGACAACGCTTTCGAAGCTATGCAGAAATTTACCGCTGACTGCGTAAAAACGGGAAAATCCGAAGTTATCATGTCGGTGGTGGACGTTATCCCCGAAGAGCAGATCAAAGCGTCGCGGGAAATTGCGGAAAAGCTCGGAGCAAAGCTAAGAGTGCGCACATTCGACGAATAATGTATATTATGCACAAAAATTAAGATTCAACTTTGTAAAAAACAACAAGAACGTAACTATGGAAATTTTTACTTAATTGTGATATAATATAAGTTGGATTCATCAATGAAAAGAGGTTTCTTATGAAAAAAAGCAAAATTATTATTACAGCTTCAGCGGCAATTATCTGCACGGCAGGTCTTGCGGCGGCGTCTGCAGTGATATGCAAGCGGCTCTGCGAGAAGCATTACTTCTCGGTAAATGACTGATAAATTTTTTAAAGAGGGTTGAATAAAATGGAAATTAAATTTACAAAAGCAGAAACTTTAAAAGCAAAGCCACAGTCCGGCGACAAGCTCGGCTTCGGACATATCTTCACCGACTATATGCTTGTTATGCCCTATGACGAGGGACAGGGCTGGCACGATCCTGAAATCAAGCCTTATGGCAACTTTGAGCTTTCCCCTGCCGCAATGTGTCTGCACTACGGTCAGACCGTTTTTGAGGGAATGAAAGCTTACAGAACAGCAGACAACAAAATTCAGCTTTTCCGCCCTGAGGAAAACTTCAAAAGACTGAACAAGTCCAATGAGAGACTTGTAATCCCTGAGCTTCCTGAAGAACTGGGTATGCAGTGCCTTATGGAACTTCTGCACGTCGAAAAAGATTGGGTTCCTGCAAAGGACGGAGAATCGCTTTATATCAGACCGTTTATCTTCGCCTGCGATCCTTTCCTCGGTGTTAAGCCCGGCGAACACTATCTCTTTATGATTATTCTTTCCCCGTCCGGCGCTTACTATGAAAGCGGTCTCAATCCCGTTAATATCTATGTTGAAAGCAAATATGTCCGCGCTGTAAGAGGCGGTATGGGATTTGCCAAAACAGGCGGAAATTATGCCGCATCTCTTATCGGACAAGACGAGGCTCATAAACAGAATTATTCCCAGGTTCTCTGGCTGGACGGCGTTGAGCAGAAATATATTGAAGAAGTTGGCGCAATGAATATCTTCTTCGTTATTGACGGAGAAGTAGTAACTCCACTGCTTCAGGGCAGTATTCTCCCCGGTATCACAAGAAAATCGGCTATTGACGTCTGCAAATCTAAGGGAATCCCAGTTTCCGAAAGAAGAATTACTATTCAGGAAATTGCCGATGCATATGACGCCGGCAAGCTAAACGAGATATTCGGTACCGGCACCGCTGCTGTTATCTCCCCTGTTGGTCATCTTAAATGGAACGACAAAGTTATGGAGATCAATGACAATAAGATCGGAAAAATCTCTCAGATGCTCTATGATACAATGACCGGCATTCAGTGGGGAAAGATCGAGGATACTTTCGGCTGGACTGTTGAAGTAAAATAAGAATATCATCCAAACGGCGATCTTTAATGACCGCCGTTTTTTTATGAATCTTGTTACCTCGGCATCCTCCTCTGCGTCTATATAAGTGAAAGGAGATGAGAGCATGGACGACGCTGAAATAATAGAACTGTACTTTGAACGCTCACAATCGGCAATAAAGGAATCCAAGGCAAAATATGAAAGCTACTGCCGCACCATTTCTATGAACATCCTGCACAACAGAGAAGATACCGAAGAATGTCTCAGCGATACATGGATGAAAGCATGGAAAAATATACCTCCGGAAAATCCAGCCTGTCTGTCGGCCTTTTTAGGACGGATAGCGCGAAATACAGCTCTTTCACTCTGGCGCAAGGTAAATTCCAAAAAGCGAAAAGGCAGCGAAACCGACGTTTGCCTTGACGAGCTGACTGAGTGCATTTCCGAAAATCAGGGCAGAACATTTACGGAAGATCTGGAGCTTAAAGAATCACTTAATCGGTTTTTACAGGAACTCGATGAAAAATCAAGGAAAATCTTTATGAAAAGATACTGGTATGTCATTCCTGTAAAAAAAATTGCAAATGAGATTGATATGAACGAAGGCGCAGTGAAAATGGCGCTGCTCCGTACCCGGAAAAAGCTCCGCCAATTTCTTGAAGAGGAGGATATTTATCTATGAAAAAGAACGAAAGACTTATGGAACAGCTTGGCGAGGTTGACGATAAGTACATTATCGAAGCCGCACCGGAAACAAGATCAAAAAAAGGACGTGTTAAATGGACGATTATCGGACCCCTTGCCGCAGCGGCAGCCGGAGTTGTCCTTTGGCAGGGGGTAAATAATATCCCCGACAGAAATGCCGGCAAAAAATCACCGGAAAGTAATATAACTTCCGAACAGCCGACAGAAGAAAAAAAAACATACAGTCAAATTATTGAATTTCCTGAAAATACCGGTGAACTTCCGGTCATCCGCACTCAGAACGGCGAAACCGGAGGCATGGGTTTTGAGGGATTCTGGGCATACAATGTATCCACGCTGCTGGACGGAAATCCCAGCCGTGAAAACTGTAATTTTACTGAACTCCCAGTATTTATAGAACCAGACGAAGCCGTTAACATTTACACAACGGAAGAAATGACGGAAAGGCTCAGAGATATTGCAGGGCAGCTAACGGAGGAAGAATTTATTCCTGTTTCTGAAAATCATTACGGATATGATTTTTCGGCACAAGCCGGAGACGTCAGCCTTTTTATGTCTTCTTCTGGCAGTATAGATATAAATTTTGAAACTGCGGCCGAGCTTCCGGACGAATACGGCGTTTACTTTATGAAAGGCGAGGAACAAGCCTTAAAATCTCTGAACTATCTTGCAGAAAAATACAGAGATATAATACGGATGAACAATCCTACGCCATCTGTTTTTACAGACTATGATATATATAATAATGCAAGTTCATCATATTCTCTCTTTGACAATTCGGAAGATCCGCTGACAGCGCTTATGAACTACAGTTTCCGGAACGTTATGTTCTGTGGGGAAGAAATCCAGACCGACGATCCTGACAAATATGCTAATCCTTACGATGCCTATGAGTATACAGGAAATCTGACGGCGATCTATTTAAACGATAATTTTTCATACAAGAATTTCGCCGGAACGTATCCTGTTATCAGTTATGACGAGGCATATGAAAAGCTTATCAGCAGAGAATACTACACTACCGTATGGGAGGAGGATTATCTTCCTGACGGTATAAATCCTGATGAAGTTACATTTTCAGGTATCACATACAAGCGTACCGCCGATTATAAATATACCCTCCCCTTCTATCGTTTTCTTATAGAACTGCACCCAGAAAGAAATGAAAAATCACGTCATTCCGAAGGTATGAAAGAATTTGGCGCATACTATGTGCCGGCCGTTTCACCCGATTACCTTGTAATCGAAAACGAGGACGTTGCATTTAACTGATAGACAGAACTCCTCCTATATAAAAATCCCATACCCCTTTATGAGGTATGGGATTTTTATTATTTTGATGCCTTGCAGATGGTATTTCTGTCATCAAGAGCGATATTAACGGACTGACATAACTCCATAATTCCGGCGCCCTGCGGCGAATTTACTGCGGCTTCAAGCTGACCGAAAAGAGACGAAAGCTTATATTCTGCATCGGCAGTTGCCGGACTGCTTACCGGGTCGCTGTAGGTTATCCTTTCCGCAAGCTTATTAAGCTCTTTCTGAAATGCAGGATCAGTAGTCTTATTTACAAGATTCTTTGCCCTAAATGACAGAGATTTCATAAGATTTGTATCAACAGCTGAGGCTGTCTCCAGATTAGTAATAGCCGTTCTTGCCATATTGGCGGACATTCCAAAAAGAAGCGCAGTTCCCAGAACAACCAGACAAAGCAGAAGAGCAAGCCATGCCGGAAAATCTCCGCCGCTTCCGAGAGCAATAATAACAAAACTCAGAATCGTTTGAACAACGAGATATGAAACGCCTATTTTAAACAGCGGATAACCCAGAACCTTGCTTTTCAGATCAGTTCCTACAGGATATGCCAGCTTGAAAACGGGAATCTGGAGAAAAATTGCAGCCAGCTCTGCGACATAGCCTATCCAGAATGCAGGTTCATCCTTTTCAAAGGGAATCAGAAAAACAGCCGCCGAAAAGAGAGCCGCTACGATAAGCAGTACGACTACGACCTGTGTTCTAATATTTTTCATAATTATTCTCCCTTTCCTTCCTCGCCGGCTTCAGGCTTTGCCTTTCCGCAGCCTCCGCAGAATTTAGTAGTATTTTCGGTTCCGCAAACGGAACATACCCACGGGGTATCACCGGATGGCTTGGGTTTTCCGCAGTTACCACAGAATTTGGTTGTATTTGACATTCCGCATGAACAAATCCATGCATCCGTGCTATCTGCCTGCGGCTTTGGCTTTCCGCAGTTTCCGCAGAATTTAGTTGTATTTGCCGTACCGCAGGAACAGATCCAAGTTTCGGCCTGTGCAGGATTAACGGCGTCCGATATAACCCCAGTCATAGGGTTCATAACATTTTTGGTCATATCCACAATACCGCTCATGGCGCCGAGAGCTATCCCCAGACCGGCAATCTCTCCCACTGCGCTGCCTCCGGAGCTTCCGCCCATATTTTTAGCGGCTTCAACGCCGATTTCTCGGGCTGTCTGTTCACGGTAGGTAAAGCCTTTCATCCTCATTTCTTCTGCTTCGGCTTCGGCTTTCAGTCTGAGAGCCTGAGCTTCTCCCTGAGCGGAGATCACTTTAAGCTGAGCCTCTGTTTCAGCCTCGACAGCCATACGCTCTCTTGCCTTTTCGGCCTCAGCCTTGAGGATCTCCTCCTGACGTATCTTAAGGAACATATCAGCATGCTGCTGCTTTAAGCGTCTGTAATTCGGATCATCATCGGGAGTCATAACCGTTTCAACATAAAATTCCGGCATTATAAGACCGTATTCTTCAAGCGCCTTGTTAATATTCATACGGAGGCTTCCAGAAATTTCCTCCAAATGCTCGTCTATTTCAAGAATATTGATATTGCAGCTCTTGATTATTCTTGCAAGATTGCTCTTGACTTTGGTGATAATCATCGCCTTGAACTTTGTAACTGCGGGACCATATTCCCTTGAATCAGATGAAAGATTCTTGTAGGACATTCCGTCGGCTGTTCCAACAAGCTTTATAAGCAGTTTTCTGGAATCATTTACAAGCAGGTTAAACTGACCGCAGGCGCCTATCTCAATAGGCAGTCCGGAATCCGGTTCTATAAAGCGAACCTTTGTATCAGTGCCCCACTTTATGCCCATCTGAACGGCCTTATTTATAAAGTAGACCTCAGCATGGAAAATCGTCTCAGCATTAGTCGGAAGCCTAAATGCCTTGTTAAAAAACGGCAGATTCTGAGTCTCAAGAGTATGTCTGCCTGCACCGAAAAGATCAAGCGCCATTCCGTCACGGAAAAATACCGCTTCCTGTGACTCATGGACAATAAGCTGGCTTCCTAAATTAAAATTCTCGATTTTGTGCTTATGAACAAGATCCTGATTAGTACCGTCATACATTATAACACTGGCAGTTCCGTTATCGGGAAGCTTCGGTTCGTCTTTCTTTCCAAACATTTGCATAATCCTCCTTCAATACTATTTCTTTTTAAATAACAACGCTCCCAGACTGACAGCCAGGAATATCGCTGCACAATGCGCCGCAAGCACGGCCCCGGCATATAAAACGGAAACGGTAGAGTTATATAGGAGCCATGTTGTCAATATAGTCACACCGACAATGGCAAGCTTCTGAATACCCCATTTTCCAATACTTACTGAATTAACAGCCGCCCATTCAATCATTATAAGCGCAGCAGCTAAAACACATGATGATGCAGCCGTTACCGGACGGTAAAAACCGGAAAGAATCATTTCATGATTCGCCGCAATTTCAATATTTCTAAAAGTAACAACAGCGGCAAGCGAAGCTATTACGGAAAATAATATCACCATAGATATCCTACGCTTCTCATGCTTCTGATTTACCTTCATTCTGTCAAAAATCGCCTTTTCCATAAGAATGGCTTCGTTTTTCCGGCGTTCCTCCTCAAGATGCTCCCGTTCGTACTCGCTGGTTTCTTCATATCTGGTCGAGCATTTAAACGCAAGACGTCCTGCGTCCTTATAGCCGCCGATTTCCTCAAACAGCTTCTGCACTCTGATGTAATCCTCAGAATTTACCGCCTCTTTTAGCTTTCCACAGGCTTTTTGATATATTTCCTCCAGACGTTCATTACAAATACTTATAAGTCCGGCGCTCCGTGGATCATCTGCCGTTTCTTCAAGAATCCTGAGCGCTTTAAGGTAAGCTCCGCCGCTGCCCGGATTATCCGTCAGAGACTTTGCTTCAAGATAATTGCGATTCTCTATCTCTCGAAGCTGATTTTCAGCTTTTTCCCTTTCCTCCGCAGCGCCGCTGTAGGCTCCGAGAGCAGTAAATATATTTATTGCTTTAAGAACATCGCTGCGTGAAGAACCGTCGTCCATCAGTGAACGGGCGTAAAGATAACGGGAATTCAGCTCATAAGTACAAAGCCTTTTTTTCAGCTCTCCCTCCGCAAATCTGTAAGCCTTTTCGTAACTGTCCATGCTTCCTATTGGCTTATTTACCGTCATTAGCTGATCTTCACGGGAGATTCTAAGCTCGGACATAAGCCTTGCAAGATAGGCAAATGCGTTTTTAGGATCTGCATCAAGAGCCTTTTCACAGTATTCCAGACCCTGAACAAAATTTTCGTCCTCTAAAAAAATCATTGCCCGCTGAACAAGAGATTCCGCACTGCCTGCCGGTGAAACCGCCGGAGCGTCTCTGCCGCTCAGCTTTTCAATTCCTCTGATGAGATCCTGCATATACCCAACCTTGGAAACATCCTGAGACTGAAGCATTCTCAGTTCCTGCGGCAGCTGGTAAGGACTCATGTCACGATAGCAGGGAATTATACTCTTATCCTGTCCCTGTTCTGCCATTGCGAGAAATCTAGACCACTCGTTTTTGACCCATACGGCATTAAAGTTATCTGGACTGAAACCTACTGCAAGCATAACAGACGCGCTGTTCAAAGCGGCAAATATGTACGGCTCGTATTCTTTACCCAGCTTATCTTCAAGGGTTATTCTTGAAAAAAACACCTTATATCCCCTGTCGGTAAGCGCCTCATAAATATCCTGCGCCACCACGCTGTCAGTAGTACGGTTTCCCATAGCGTCCGTTTCCTTATAGCAAATGAATATATCAAAAGGTTCTTCCCTTCGAGATATATCAAGTATCTTCTGCTGAACAGCATTAATGTATGCCGCTTCCTCTCTGTAAACCGATTCAGCCGCTCCGTCCGCATACCTCACTGCCATTGCGAAATCAGGATCCTCTAAAATTGACCTGAACTGAGTTCTATGACAGGTAGCAAGTCTCTTGCCTGTCCTCGGATCCTTTACATATTCTATACCATAGCGACACAGGCAAATTCCCCAGTGAGCCTCCGCCTCCTCAGGATATTCGGTAATAATATTCTCATATACCATCGCCGCGCTGTCGAAGTCATTTTCTAAACGAAAACTGTTCGCACGGTCGAAAAGCTGCCCCATACGTTCGCTATCCGTCTGCGGAAGCGTCTGCACTGTTCCGCAGTAGCCGCATTTACAGACTGTTTCCACTTGCAGAACATCCAGAGAGCCTCCGCACATTTTGCATTTATATACAGCCATATGCACCCCCTATTTTTTCGAGCCTATAATCATGAAAACAATGCACAATATCAAAAACGGCCATAAAGCCTCCGATAAAGTGCCTGAATCAGCAACAGATATAAAAGTTGTAAAGATAAATATAAGTAAAAATATTACCGCCAGCGTTTTGAACAGGCTTTTAGTTTTAGCCTTTTTCCTTTCTCTTCTGCGCCGCCGTTCTTCTTCAAACTGACGCTGACGAAATTCTTCAGCCATGCGCTGTTCCTCGGCGAGCTTCTGCTGTTCCCTGGCTCTTATGGCATTTCTGATAAGAGAAACCATACCGTCATAAACATGAATATATTCCTCATGCTCAGCCCCTCTTGAAAAAGCAATTGCGTTCTTTATGGACGGCTTAAGCACATAATGCACTCTGCTCAAATAAACTGCGTCGTCGCTGATATCGTAGCCGTATCCCTTTATGTAGAAATCAGCCAGCATATTTACTTTCTGAGGTGAATAAAGCTCTTGAAGATCATGGCAGAAATGTTCAGCTAAAAATTTATAGTAATGAGCCTTTGCAAAGCCGGGCGCATTATCGAGGAGTCTGTCGCAGTATTCCGAAGCTCCCGTAAAATCGTCGGAATTAAAGAATATAGTAAGTCTCTGGAGCATTTTCTGCTCATCCGGAGAAGCGCTTCCCGTCCCCTGCTGTCCGGCAGAAATACGATCGTAAGATATGTCAGGCTCAGGTTCTCTGCGAACCACCTTTTTTATACCGTGGATAACATCGTTAATGAATCCGATTTTCGACATATCCTGTGCCTGCAAGTGGGAAAATTCCTCCGGCAGGTCATAAGCGTCCATATCTCTATAACACGGAATAAGCAGGCGGCTCCTGTCCGATTTGATAAATTTAAGAAAACGGCTCCATTCATTTTTTACCCAGACAGACTGAAAATATTCCGGCTTTGTTCCCACGACAAGCATGACCTTTGCACTGGAAAGAGCTGCATATATGTACGGCTCATATTCCTGACCGATCTTATCCTCAAGAGTTATAGCGGCATAAAAAGTCTTTATTCCCACCTGTTTGAGCTGATAATAAATATCGTTCGCAATAACGCTGTCGGAAGTTTTTTTGCCGTACTCATCTGTCTGCTTATAACAGATAAATACGTCAAACGGCTCTTCACTACGTGCAATATCCAGTATCCTGCGCTGTATGCGGTCGATCTCTTCCGCCTCTTTAATGTAAAGATTTCTTCTCGCCGGTTCCGCATAGCTGAGCGCCGATTTATAGTCAATATCCGACATAACTGATTCAGGCAGAGTACGGTGGCAGGTAGGAATCTTTCTGCCGGACGCCGGATCTGTAACATAATCTATACCGTATTTGCAGAGCACTATGCCCCAGTATGCCTCAGAATCATCAGGGTTGCTCTGAACTATTTTCTCGTATATCTCCAGCGCCTTGTCAAAATCGCAGTTAAACCGAAGATTATTGGCGCGGTTAAAAAGATTGGCATTTATGTCGTCACGGCTTTTGGGAAGCGTCTGGGCAGTTCCGCAGTATTCGCAGACGCAGACATTCACACTTTCCGACGCTTTAAGACTGCCGCCGCACATTTTACATTTTAAAACAGTCATATTATCCCTTCTTCCAAATATACTTAAAGATACCTCTGAGAGCCTGAATTCTGTTCTTCCCCGGTAATTCTGAGAATCTGTGTTCATCTATAATACAAACGTATTTTATACATTATAGCATATTTTCGTCTGTATTTCAACTATTTTCTATAATTATATCCAAATTGTCACTTTTTTCTCTTGCTTTACTCTATATTCTGTGATATAATAAATTCAAAGATCTGCTTTCAGCAAAACAAAGATGACTTGCTGATGCAAGTGATCAATTCGGCAGGGAGAACACAATCGATCTGCGGTTATTATAATTTATGCGGGAGTGAATATGAAAAAAAATATTGGCATTCTTATTTTTACAGTTCTGTGCTTATCAGCCACATCATGCGGAAAGACAGGTTCGATTTCAGGTAAAAATCCACAAAACGAAAGCAATATAGATACGGACGCTTCTGACCAATCAGCATCATCAAGTACATCCCAGGATACTGCTGCGGCAGAAACTCAAACCGCCACATCACAAACAGAGGCGGCAGCCAAAACAGAACCCCCGACAGAAACCGTAAAGCTAATCGGTGCAGAATCTGCTGCCGTTTACGAGGAGATAAATATAAACGGATTTCTCACTGAGACGAATGTGATAATTCTCAACGGAAATGAACTTCTTGACACCTCGGACACCGGAAAAAAATCCGTAACTGTCAAATACTTACTTAATGGCGAAGAACTGGAAAAAAAGCTTGAGTATACTGTGGAAGATACCGAAGCTCCTGTCATACTCAACGCCGGCTGGAATCCATATCATCCCATCGGAAAAGTATTTGACCTTAATGATTATGTAGGATTTGCGGACAATTATGACAGCAATCCTGTGCTGACCTACAATGGCAGTATAGATCCGAACACTATCGGAGATTATCCCCTGACCGCCTATGTTACAGACAGTTCCGGCAATGTAACAAGCTGGGACATAACCATTTCTGTTGTAAATTCTGTACCCATTATGCCCGATGACAGGGAACGTGTGAATTTCAGCGATTTTTCGTACATTTACGGCGGCGACGGCGTCCGTGTGGGAATTGATGTTTCCACTTGGCAGGGAGAAATAGACTGGAACGCAGTCCGTGATGCCGGATGCCAGTTTGCAATAATAAGAATGGGCTACAGCTATGGCGATATAGTCATAGACGACCGGTTTTACGCCAATATTGAAGGGGCAAGAGCTGCTGGGATCGAGCTCAGCATTTACTTTTACACCACTGCCAATAACGAAGATGAAATATGTGAACAGGCAGAATGGATCGCGGAAAACCTCGGTGAAGCAAATACGGATCTGCCTATCGGATTTGACTGGGAAGAATTCGGAAGCTTCCAGAAATACGGCATGAACATTAAGCAGATAAATGATCTTTATGCTCTTTTCAATGAAGAAATGGCAGGATACGGATACGAAACAATGCTCTACAGCAGCAAAAATTTTTTGAACAATGTCTGGAATGAACACAGCAAAAGCATTTCCCCTGTGTGGCTTGCTCATTATGTGGAAGATACCGACTATGAGGGCAGTTATTATGTATGGCAGCAGAGCAGCTGCGGAAGAATTCCGGGAATTTACGGAGACGTGGATATGAATATTATGTATGAGTAAAATTTAATAATATCCACAGAATGTTTAGAACCTGTATTCATAGAAAAATACATGATCTCCTATGAATACAGGTTCTTATATGCAATTTGCCGTTTTTTATTAAAACTAATGTCCTAAATTATTATACGGATATATCAACATGTTAAAAAAGTCTACTCCAGAAAAAGGAGTAGACTTTTTTAACAGATTGAGTTACTTTTTATTTGCCTATTTTTTCAACCTTCATAAGATTTGTCGTTCCGGAAACCCCCAACGGAACACCCGCGGTAATAGCCACAAGATCTCCGTCCTCAACAAGGCGGTGAGACTCCGCTGCTTCAACGGCAGCAGCAAACAAATCGTCGGTACTGTTCTTTTCATCAATAATATACGGAATAACACCCCAGCTCATATTCATCTGGCGGCATACTACCTTGCTCATTGTACAGCTGATTATGGGACATGACGGACGGTATTTGGATATAAGACGCGCTGTCTGTCCTCCCAAAGATACAGTAATTATAGCTCTTGCATTGAGATCGTGAGCGGTAGTAACGGTAGCATGAGCAATAGCCTCGGCAATATTTCCGTTCGGCTCTGAACGCCTTACGGCAAATCTTCCCTTATAATCAATGTTCTTTTCCGTAGTCTCCGCAATAAGAGCCATAGTTTTGACCGTCTCAACAGGATAAGCTCCGGCAGCGGTCTCTCCCGAAAGCATGATAGCGCTGGTTCCGTCGTATATGGCATTGGCTACATCGGTAATCTCCGCTCTGGTAGGACGGGGATTTGTTATCATAGATTCGAGCATCTGCGTAGCAGTTATGACCTGCTTTCCCGAATTATAACCTTTCTTAATAATCTGCTTCTGAATCGCCGGTATCTGCTCAAACGGAATTTCAACACCCATATCGCCGCGCGCCACCATGATACCGTCAGCCGCTTCAAGAATTTCATCAATATTCTCAACACCGTCAGTATTTTCAATCTTGGCGATTATCCGAACGTCGAACCAACCGAGACTCTGTGTAAACTTCCTGAGATAATTTATATCGGCAGCAGTGCGCACAAAGCTGGCGGCAATAAAATCAAAACCCATTTTTGATCCGAATTCCAGATCGTCCATATCCCTTTCGCTGAGATATGGCATAGAAAGCTGAACTCCCGGTACATTTATGCCCTTATTATTTGAAAGTATTCCTCCGTGAATTACACGGCAGGCAATTTCAGTACCTGTCACCTTTTCGGCAGCAAGCTCAATAACTCCGTCACTGATAAGAATTCTCGTACCGATACTTACATCACGTGGCAGCTTCTTAAAGCTGATGCTTCCAACTTTGTTGGTACAGGGAACATCCTCGGTCGTAAGAGTGTATATATCGCCGTCAAAAATCTCAACCGGCTTATTATCCACAAATTTACCCAGTCTGATTTCCGGACCTTTCGTATCAAGGAGCGTAGCAACGGGAAGATCGAGTTCCTCTCTGAGCCTTTCGATCACCTTAAGGCGCTTTTCATGAGTCTCATAATCTCCGTGAGAGAAGTTAAATCTGGCAACATTCATTCCGGCCAGCATAAGCTCGCGCATTATATTTTCATCATCAGTAGCCGGACCTATTGTGCATACAATTTTTGTTTTTCTCATATTTAAGAAGCTCCCTCGATCATATTTTTTTTAACTTGGCATAATTAGCCATAATTTTCTTAGTTCCCACTTTTTCAAAGGCAATTTCCAACATGGTGTCATTTGCCATAGGCTTAGCGGAAATAATGGTTCCATCGCCAAAGATATTATGCTGAACACGCTCCCCCACATCATATGTAACAGATGCTTTGGCATTTGCATTGGAAAGCATCTTGTTTCGGGCAAGCTGCTGCTGAAGGGAGGACGACTGTACCTCTGTAACGCTGTTGTCGCTTTCGATGATATTATTCTTCATAGCGGCAGCGTTATCGTGCTTTTCCATTAGGTCGCTGCCTATCTCTCTCATAAATCTGGATGTAATATTGGTCTGTGTCTGACCAAAAAGCATACGTTTTCTGGCATTTGTAAGATAAAGCCTTTTCTTGGCACGAGTAATGGCAACATAAGCAAGCCGCCGCTCCTCCTCCATATCCTCCTGACTGTCAAAAGAACGCGAGCTTGGAAAAATACCGTCATCCATTCCCACTACAAAGACGTTTTCATATTCAAGTCCCTTGGCTGAATGAACAGTCATAAGAGTCACTTTATCATCGGCAGAATCGTCCCTGTCCGCCTCGCTGAACAATGCAACCTCTTCAAGAAATCCGCTGAGAGACGGCTCGTCTGCTTCCTGCATATACTTAGCCATTGAGGAACGAAGCTCCTGAACGTTTTCAATTTTCGTATCTGCATTATCCAGGGTTCTGAGATAATCCATGTAACCTGTTTTATCGAGAAGAACATCCAAAAATTCATCAAGAGGAAGCTCCTCGGATTTTTCAGTAAGATATGCAAACATATTATATGCATTTTTCAGCGCATTAGCCTTTTTAACAAGCGGAGCATATTCATCGGCATCCCTCAGCACCTCAAAAGGCGTAAGCTTCAGGTCACGGCTTATTTCCTCTATAAGAGTCAGCGTAGCGTCGCCAATTCCCCTCTTAGGCTCGTTTATTATTCGTCTGAACCGAAGCATATCGCTGTGATTGTTTATAAACGCCAGATATGATGTAACGTCCTTAATTTCTTTCCGGTCATAGAATCTCATTCCGCCGTATACCTTATAAGGGATGCCGCATTTGACAAAAATACGCTCAACAGCGTTCGACTGTGCATTCATGCGGTAAAGCACGGCACAGTTACTGTAGCTTCCTGTTTTCTTATAGCTCCTGAATGGTATCCGCCACAAACTGGGCTTCGTCAGTTTCATCCACCGCTTTGTACCAGTAGACCTTTTCACCCTTGTCTCCGGCTGTCCAGAGGGACTTTTCCTTTCGTCCGCTGTTATTGGAAATAACGGAATTAGCCGCATTGAGAATAGTCTGGGTTGAGCGGTAATTCTGCTCCAGCCGTATTACTTTAGCACCATTGAACTGCTTTTCAAATCCTAAAATATTTTCTATATTTGCACCGCGGAACTTATATATGCTCTGATCGTCGTCTCCTACAACGCAGAGATTTCCGTGTCCTGCAGAAAGCATTGAAACAAGCCTGAACTGCACATGGTTTGTATCCTGATACTCGTCTACCATAATGTACTTGTAGCGTCTCTGATATTTCTCAAGCACCTCCGGGAACTGCTCAAAAAGATCGACCGTACGGCAGAGAATATCGTCAAAATCCAATGCGTTCGCTTCTTTCATTCGTTCCTGATAAAGTCCGTATATACGGGAAATTATTTTTTTGCGGTAATCCTGTCCGGCATCGTTTCTCATTTCCGCCGGAGTTATCATCTTGTCCTTTGCAAAGCTTATCTCGCTGAGTATTGCTCTGGGGGCAAGCTGCTTCTCGGAAATATCAATATCGGCCATAATATTTTTAATAAGGCGCTGACTGTCGTCAGAATCATAAATTGTAAAGTCGCGTCCGTAGCCTAACGCCTCGATCTCGCTTCTGAGAATTCTTATACAGGCTGAATGAAAGGTCAAAGCATTAATATTCATGCCGTCCTCTCCAAGCATATCCGCCAGTCTCTCACGCAGTTCTCCGGCCGCCTTGTTTGTAAAAGTAATAGCAAGAATATTCCAAGGCTTTATTGGTGAAACTGCGATGATTTCACGAAGTGTATCAAAGTCATTGTTTTTTCCGTCTGCATAATCGTTAAGAAAAGCTGCGTCGCTTTCACTTCCCGACAAGGCTTCATCCATGTAAGCATTTCCGAAGTTGATCATATTAGCTATACGGTTGACAATAACCGTAGTTTTTCCGCTTCCTGCACCTGCTAAAACGAGAACAGG
>CAJTWQ010000032.1 GCA_910579835.1 uncultured Ruminococcus sp. | reverse complement strand
CTACACAGGCGGTCTGCCATGATCACCGAGAATCACAATGGTAGAATTATCATAGACTCCCAGCGCCTTCATCTGCTCCATGTAATAAAATACTATCTCCAGATCACCCCTTAGAGTTTCTACACGCTCGGCCTGCTCCGTTCTTTCGGTATCGAAAAGAGACACCAGTCTTGCATCGCGGTTATGCGCACCGTTGAGATGAGTATAGTTAAATACCTTTTTTTCACTGTCGGCATTCAATGGATGACTTCTGATATAGTCGTTGTATCTCAAATCAGATTCAACGTCGGTAGCCATAGGCATACGATCCTCCATAATGCTCTTATACTTTACAAAGTCAGAGGAAAGATTTGCACCCATGCCCACAGTATAAAGACTTTTAACCGCATAAGGCGAAAGCTTGGCAAGAGATATTTTTGTCATTGACGAAATAATGCCGCCCCTGCCAATGTAATTATACTTGATATTGTCCTCACTGCACTGTCTGATATTGTCGCACTGCTCCTTGAGCTGAGCAACACTGCTGTAGGTTGTAAGATTATCTATAAGAAGATTAACGTTATAACCGTTGTTTTTGAGATTTTTCGGAACCGTATCGCCGTCCCATGCCTTGCCCACATAATCGGCCCATTCCGTGCCCTTGTACATACAGTTTGTCAGCATCTGCGGAACAGAGGGAAATGTCTGTGTATTATGGGAAATATTATTGCGGTAATAGGTAAATCCCTCAAACTTTTCCTCAAGTTCAGGATAGCGTTCAAGCGCCTGATCCATCCAGTCTCCATCCATTCTGTCAACCAGAAATACGACTATATTTTCGTCCTTTGAAAGGGACATTGACGGCTCGTAGGAAAGATAGGAAGTGTAATTTTTTTTGTATTTACCAAAATCAGCTGAAATCGCAGACGTTCCGGTTCCCGCCAGCTGCATAAGAAAGAAAAGCGCGCTTATATAGGGGATCAGCCGGCCGCCGGAGAAATTCAGAAACTTGTTATCCGGCCTTATTCTTGCAAAAATACTCAGGAACACAGGCAGAAACATAAGAACAGCGAATAAAGCCATATTTAATATAACCGCAGCCTTGTTGTCGGTATATTGATATGCGTCCCCGGTAAAAGACGTCATCTTACCATTAAGGAAAAGCATTTGCACATAACCTGCCAGCAGAAGCCCGAAAACAAGCCTTGACAGTACAATATATGCGATTTCGTTTATAAGCAGCATAAGATTTTGGATTACAAACAACGCTGCTGATGAAATGACAGCCGTTATAAGCATCGGCGGAAGCACCCGTCCAAAGCCTACGATAAAATCTTTCTGATTGCCGATAAATACGTCAAGCGGCGCAAAGAAAAACAGGGTAAAGCTGAACGCAATACTAATAAATAGTATTGTCAGCTCGTTCTTTTTACTGAAGCGTGCAGCTGCTGCACTTTTTTCTTTTGTTCCGGGATTTGTTTTAATTTTTTTCTTTTTTATTTTCATTCAGTTTTAAGCCCCCTTGACAAGATTACACATTAATTATTGTATCACAGTGATTTATTAATGTCAAGAAAGAAGAAGTCATTTAAGCAATTAACACAAAAAAAGCACTTATCCGAACGCAATTCCGGTGATTTTTAAAAACAAAAGGGAGCCTTTCCTTAAAAAGCTCCCGAAAAGCATATTCAAAACCTATGAAGAAATTCTTATTCCTCTTTGGCAGCATCATAGAATACATTGTAGATCACCGCTCTGTGACTGTACGTGCTCAACACAAGACCGATAATAACATACATACTTACCATTGCGGTTCCTCCGGCGCTCAGAAACGGCAGCGGAATTCCGATAACCGGCGCTGCTTTCAGTACCATTCCTATATTGAGAATACAATGGGAAAGCATCAGACCGAAAGCTCCCATACAGATGAAACGGCCAAGACGGTCGCAGGCCACACGGCTGTCCGCAAAAATTTTAAGGCAGATATACGTCAGAATGATAAGCAGTCCCATAGAACCGAGAAAGCCGAATACCTGTCCGACGTAGGTAAAAATAAAATCGTTGTGAATTTCAGGAACGTAGATATACTCGCCGACATCCTCAAAAAGTCCCTTTCCAAAAATTTTTCCTGATTTAAGGGCGGCGAGACCAAGATCCTGCTGATATTCTATATCCGAATCGCTGCCGGGATGAAAGAGAATAAGTATACGTTTTTTATGAAAATCGTCAAGGGCGAAAAACCACATTGCCGCCACTGCTCCGCCGATAACAAGAGGAGCGGCAGCCAGATATTTCCATGAAATTTTCGCTGAACAGATCATAAAAGCAAAAATAGCCGCAAAAACTATCGCCGTACCGTAATCGCCCTGCAATCCTACAATAGCAATAGGAACTCCGCCGTGAATCAGCAGCAGAAGCATATGAAGAGGCTTATTCATATCTTCCTCGTCTCGTGACAGATGATAGCCAAATGTAAGTATAAAGGCGATCTTCAGAACTTCCGACGGCTGCAGATTTACCGGACCAAGCTGAATCCACGCCTGATCGTCGGCTCCCGCCCTCTGATAGCCCAGAGAAGTAAAGGTAAGCGCTACCAGAAACAGCGCCGCCGGCGCAAATATAAACCAGAGCTTTACCAGCTTTCTGTAGTCGATAAGGGAAATAATAACTGCAAGACCGAGACCTGTAATCATTGAAAATAACTGAGTTTTCCAATAGCTGTCACCGATTCCTTCATTTGCGCTGATACCGTTATGCGCAATGGAATAAATCAGCAGGGTACTGATCCCGGCGCATAATGTAACGGCAAAAACAAGTCCAGCGTCAATAGTATGCCTGCTTTTTGATAAATTCTTAAATGCCGATTTCATTGTATCTCCTTTATATATCTATGTACCCGGGATATACAGCCGTCAGGGCTGAGACCAGTATTTCCGGTCAAGACTTCTGTATTGTGCGGCAGCGGCTATATGCTGTCTTTTAATAACTTCCGAGCCGTCAATATCCGCCATAGTTCTTGCAACCTTTAATATCCTGTCATATGCACGGCCGCTTAAATCCAGCCGGTCGAAAACAGCTTTAAGCATAACCTCCGCACCGCTGTCCAGCGGACAGAATTCCTGAAGCTTGTCCGAGGTTATAAGAGCGTTGCAGGTTATTCCCGTTCCCTTAAAGCGATCGTTCTGAATCTTTCTTGCAGCTTCAACGCGCTTTCTTATCTCGGATGACGATTCCGTTTTCAGCTTTGACGAAAGCTCTTCGTATTCAACAGGAGCAACTTCTATATGCATATCGAAACGATCCAGAAGAGGTCCCGATATTTTTGAAAGATATGCCGCTGATTTTGCAGGGGAGCATATACATTTCCGCCTGGGATGTCCGAAATATCCGCAGGGACAGGGATTCATCGCACCGATCAGCATAAAACTGCACGGATATGTTACCGTACCGGATGCACGAGCTATAGTAACCTTTCTTTCTTCCAGCGGCTGACGCAGGATTTCCAGTGAACGCCGGTCAAATTCCGGAAGTTCGTCCAGAAACAGCAATCCATTATGTGCGAGTGAAACCTCCCCCGGCTGGGGGATACTGCCTCCGCCTGCCAATCCGGCAGCCGAAACAGTATGATGCGGCGCGCGGAACGGTCTTTTCATTATAAGCGGAGATTCCGGAGAAAGCAGTCCGGAAACAGAGTGTATCTTCGTGGTTTCCAGAGCTTCCTCAAATGTCAGTGGAGGAAGTATTGACGGCATTCTCTTGGCAAGCATACTTTTTCCGCTTCCCGGAGAACCGATAAGCAAAGCGTTATGACCGCCTGCCGCCGCTATTTCAAGAGCCTTCTTCGCAGTCTGCTGTCCCTTTACATCGGCAAAGTCAAGTATCTCGTCATAATCCGTTTCCGGCGAAACAAAGCGCCCTGCCGGTTCTATGAACTCGTCGCCGCGAAAATGGCGTATAAGCTGCTCTGTATTTTTGACGCCGTATATCTTTATTCCCTCGATAACAGCGGCTTCGGAAGCGTTGTCATATGGAACGAATACGGATTTTATTCCGTTTTCTCTTGCAAGCATGACCATCGGCAGAACGCCGTTTATCCGCCTGACATTTCCGTTAAGTGAAAGTTCGCCAATAAATGCACATCCGTCGGCAGAAACGGTTGTAAGTCTCAGCGCCTGAATAACCGCCATAAATATGGCTATATCGTGAACGGATCCGCTTTTCTTGGTGTTTGCCGGAGCAAGATTTACCATTACCGACGCTATGGGGAAGCTGATATTCGACGCTCTTAACGCAGCCCTGATTCTCTCACGGCTTTCCCTGACAACGGCGTCGGGAAGTCCCACTATGTCAAATTGCGGCGATCCCCGGCTTATATCCACTTCCACATCTACAGGAAAAGCGTTAAGTCCAAAAAGTCCCAGACTTGAAATATTTGCGAACAAGCCTATCCCCCCTTATATTATGTCTTATTTACAGTAAGCGGAAAAGTCAATGTCGCTTACCATAAATCATTATATCATCTTTTTCCGGATTTGTAAACAATTTTGTACTTTTTTTCAGAAAAATTGATTTTTTTCAGCCGTCAGCCTGTTCAATATTCTTTTAATTACAAATTTTTTAAACAGCGCCGGACAGAATCTAAAGAACGCTTGATACTGCCGGCATTTCGCCCTTTTTCAGAGCCTCCACCATATGGCGCAGTTCCATAAGCTCCGCGTGAAGCTCCTCGCTGTCCCCCTCTGCCAAGTATATTACCCTCGCTGATATACGGTCAATTTCCGTCAGCTTTTCGCTGTCCACCATCATAGACGAATATTTCCGGAAATCCTCCCATTTCTCTTCAAATTCTTTTGCCTTATCACAGGCTCCCTCGTGATCGCCGGAAACGTAAAGCTCCCATATATCATCCGTTCTGTCAATAAAATCATTGCATTTTCTGTTTATAAGAACAGCAAAAAAAGCGCTTATTCCTACCATAACAGCAAGAATCACACAACTTATCTTAACTCTTGTCATTGCTTCCGCCCTCCCTGATATACGGCGCTCTGCCGTCCTTTCCGGCAATATAGCACTTTCCAGTTCTGTCCGCAGTCATTATGATCACGTCGGACAGCTTTGCATTGCCCTCGTCCAGCGTTTTTTTCACCCATTGTGAATCGTATCCCAGGGATTTCACTGCCGCATCAAGTATTTTTCCGTCAGAAACCACAAGCTGGGGCGGATCCTCTGGATGAGGCTCCATACCGAGATCCTTTCGCACCGGGGTATCGTCCGACTGCTTTTTCATAACCGAAACGCTTCCGGTGGTTTCCACAACAGCATACTGAACCTCGCTTATGTCAAAAATATCCTTTCCTCTCAGAGCGGTAAGCAGATCGTCAACGGAATATCTGAGTTCTTTCATAACCTGCGGATCAGTTTTGCCCTCTCGTATAATTATTTTCGGGCTGCCAGAGATAATTTTTCTGAGTCCCGGAAATTTTAGGCTGAGCCAGGACATTATTACCTCGAAACAGACCAGGGCAAGTATCGGAGTAGCTCCCATAATCACCGGTATATCGGCATCTTCAATAGGCAGTGTAGCTATATTCGATACAAGAATAGTAATAACCAGTTCGGACGGCTGAAGCTCACCCAACTGCCGCTTTCCCATAAGTCTGACGGCAAAGATTACAAGAAAATAAAGTATAAGCGACCGTATAAAAATTATACTCATCGTCAGAATTCCTTTCTTTATGAAATATGCAGTTATTATTTCTTTTTTTTACGGAAATATTCAACAGAACTGTTCAGTAACAATGCAGGATACTCTAATACAAAAAGTCTCTGCCGCAAAGCAGAGACTTTTTGTATTAGAGAGATAGAATTACGTAAATGTCTTTTTAATGCTATAGTAATCCCGACTGGAATCGAAACCAAAGAAAATTTTCATAGCAAAGCGGAGTAAAAACATGCTGACGCATAGTAGCAACGCCAACAAATCTATAAAAACTTTTTTAGTGAACCTGTTTCAATTTCAAGTAAGATTACTATACAGGCAGTAACGTTTACTTATAGTAAACACCAAAATTTGCCACTTTTCCGGCTGTTGCTTTAGCGGCGGATAAAGGGCACTTTAATCAATTATAGTAAGCAAATTTGTTTTACTTACTATAATTATTACTATATTATATACGTATTGTCTGTACCATTATTCGGCATATCTGGAATTATATTCACTGTATGCTTTAACGATAAGCTCTGCGCAAAGATCATCCCCCAGCACGGCGCTGTTAAGGCAAAGTGAATAGCTGTCCTTATCCTGCCACAGTCTGCCTGTGTTAACATTATAGAATGTCTCACGTCGCTTATCCGCTTTTTTCATAATTGATTCAGCCTTGTTTGAAGCGATTCCATATTCTGCCACCGCTCTCTTCATACGCTCCTCCGGATTGGCATATATATATACGCTGAAACAGCCCTTTTCCTCAAGAACGTAGCTTCCGCAGCGACCTACCAGTACAAAGCTTTCCTCCCTTTCGGAAATCTCGGTTATAATACGGCTTTCCATAAGAAAAACCTTATCTGAAAGAGGGAGACTATCCTCCATAGACCTTGACGGGTTAGCCGAAAGCAGCAACGAATACAAAAAACTTGTCGGAACATTTTCTTCCGCCGATTCAAGATATTCCGGTGAAATGCCGCATTTTTCAGCCGTCATTTCAAGAATCTGCCTGTTATAGCAGTTTACGCCCAACTTTTCAGCGGCAAGCTTACCGATAATGCTTCCGCCGCTTCCGTACTGACGTTCTATAGTTATTATCTTCTTTTTCATCGGAATTACCCCCTGCGCCCTTCGCATATTTTCATTGCAGTCTGCATAATGTAAAACATGCTGATATAAATATTATATCATATCTTGCACATTTTTCAATACAAATAATACGAATTATTAGTAAAAATGATAATTTCTATGTTTCCGACAATTTATACAGGTATCTATTGTGCAATTTAACAGCAAAAGGGAGGATATAAATGAGTATAACAGAAGCCGATCTCATGAGAATATACTTGAACAGAATCTCGTATAACTATCCTGATATTCCAAAGATCCCTGACAGCAGTGCGTTCGGGGAAGCCGCCGATACCTTTGCGGATATTTTTGGACTTGAAAGCAGCGACAGCAGCGCGTTTTTTGCAAAGCTGAACAAACTCCACAGCTCTGTATACAGGGCGCAGATACTTGCTTCCGCTCTGGAACAGCTTGAGGACGTCCCGGCTCAGTTTCCCGGAGAACTCAGAAAGGAAAACACCGGAGATCACGTTAAGCTTATGCAGACATGGCTTTATGGCGTAAGCATGTTTTTTCCTACGGTTACGGCTCCGGAACTGTCGGGGGTCTTTGATACGGAAACCGAAAATTCCGTAAAAAGCTTTCAGCGGCTTTTCAATCTGCCGATAACAGGACGTGCTGACAGAGCCGTATGGAACAACCTGTACCGTACATTTGCGGGACTGCATCAGGAAAAGCTCCCCGTACCGCGTCCTTTTACAGCCGAACTTAAAGAAGGAATGTCCGGAGATGACGTTCTGCTGCTTCAGCAGTATATCAACCGGATACACACCGATCTGGGGTATCCTCTCGTCCTAAAAGAAACGGGACGCTTCGGAGCAGTTACGGCAAAGGAGGTCGAAGAACTGCAAGGTCTCATGGGACTTCCTCCGAACGGCACAGTTGACCGGAAAACATGGGATGCCATATCTGAACTCTATATTGATTCCGTTATCGGCGGCATAAAAAGAACCTTTCAGTTTCCGGGAGAAATTCTTACGCAGCCGGAACATACACAGGGTTCATAACTGCATCTTATAGCCTGTTCGGAATTATACCGATTTCATTCAGAAACAGTATTTTCAAAATCTGCGCCCCTCACTGTTACTCTTACTCCTGATATACAATTTAATCGGAATAACTATTGACAGATTGACAAAATTATTATATAATAGTATTTGAGGTACGATTGATTTTTTTAAGAGCCTGTTCAGAATCCTTGTGTGTGCGAATTTTTGAGCATAATTTTTATACTGACATGAAAAAATTTGCAGGAATAATGTCGTATTGCAAAAATTTTTGACGCGGTTAGCATGAAAATTTACCGGAAAGACGTGCGCAAAAAGATCCTGAAAAGGCTCTAAGGCGATCAGTCCCTCAGATGCATTGCCGCTTCGTGCAGTGTATCAAAAAAGCTTTAACAGGAGGTATAATGCCATGTCACTGACAACGAATCCCAATGTATTAAAATGGGTCGACGAAATGATCGCTCTCTGCAAGCCTGAAAAGGTTGTATGGATCGACGGCTCCAAAGAGCAGCTCGACGCTCTTACAGCAGAGGTTACTTCTCTCCCGGACGGAGATCCGAACAAAATGTACTACCTTAACCAGGAGGAGCTTCCCGGCTGTCTCTATCATAGAACTGCCGTAAACGACGTTGCCCGTGTTGAGGACAGGACTTTCATCTGTACAAGAACCAAGGAAGATGCAGGTCCTACCAATAACTGGTGCGATCCCCAGGAAATGTACGCTAAGCTTACGCCTATGTATGACGGTGTAATGAAAGGTCAGACAATGTACATCATCCCTTATTCTATGGGTCCTGTTGCTTCACCTATTTCCAAGGTAGGCGTTGAGATCACAGACTCTATCTATGTTGTTCTTAATATGAACATCATGACAAGAATGGGCAAAGCCGCTTTCGATAAGCTTGGAGATTCCAACGATTTTGTAAGAGGTCTCCACTCAAAAGCTCAGGTTGACCCCGAAAACAGATACATCGTTCAGTTCCCGGAGGACAATACGATCTGGTCGATCAACTCTGCTTACGGCGGAAACGTTATTCTTTCCAAGAAGTGCTTCGCTCTTCGTATTGCTTCATTCCAGGGCAAAAACGAGGGTTGGATGGCTGAGCATATGCTCATTTTGGGCGTTCAGAAGCCCGACGGCGAGACAAAGTATGTCTGTGCCGCTTTCCCGTCCGCATGCGGAAAGACCAATCTTGCTATGCTTATTCCTCCGGAGGGATACCTCAAAAACGGCTACAAGGTTTACACGGTAGGCGACGATATTGCATGGCTCAAACCCGGCAAGGATGGCAGACTTTACGCTATCAATCCTGAGAACGGCTTCTTCGGCGTTGCTCCCGGAACAAACGCAAAGTCCAACTACAACGCTCTTGCATCCACAAAGAAGAACGCTATCTTCACCAATGTTGCGCTCAATAACGCTGAAAACACTGTTTGGTGGGAAGGTCTTGACAAGAATCCTCCTGAAGACGCTACCGAGTGGACAGGAATCAAAACCAACGGCAAGGAGTGGACTTCTGAGATCGGGGCAGACGGCAAGAACAAGAAGCTTGCTCACCCCAACTCACGTTTCACAGCTCCTGCTGTAAACTGTCCCTGCATTTCTCCTGAATTCGATAATCCGGAGGGCGTTCCGATCTCAGCTATCGTATTCGGCGGAAGACGCGCTTCCACAACTCCTCTCGTATATCAGTCATTTGACTGGACACACGGTACTTATGTAGGATCGGCCGTTTCTTCTGAGACAACTGCCGCAGCTGCCGGCGCTGTAGGCGTACTCCGTCACGATCCTATGGCTATGAAGCCCTTTATCGGCTACAATGTGGGCGACTACTGGGCACACTGGCTTGAAATGGGCGAAAAGCTGGGTGACAAAGCTCCTAAGATCTTTAACGTAAACTGGTTCAAGCAGGACGAAAACGGCAACTTCATCTGGCCTGGATTCGGTGACAACATGAGAGTTCTCGACTGGATCATTAAGAGATGCGAGGGCACTGTTGACGCTGATGAAACAGCTATCGGCTACCTCCCAAAGAAAGACGACATTAATGTTGAGGGTATCGAGGATGAAGTTACTCCTGAAATTATGGATAAACTCCTCGCTGTTGACAAGGAACTCTGGAAGGCTGAAATTGCTGAAATGAGAAGATACTACAACGACGATATTGCCGCTAAAGGCGGTAAGATTCCGCAGGCTCTCTACGACGAGCTTGACAAGATCGAAGCAAGACTTAATAAGTAATAAATCGAAAAAGCTCCTGAGAAATCGGGAGCTTTCATTTTAAAATCAAAAAAGTCGGTATGCCTCCAAGGATACCGACTTTAATTTATAGTAAACGTTTCTTACCATTTAATTCACAAGCATATCAATTGTAATGGGAAGTTTATCGTACTTGCCGAGAATATATTTCCGCAGGAAATCGGCGTCCGCCTGAGTGATTGAACCGTCTGCAAAAATATCGGCAGCAGCCACCTGAGCCTCATTAAAATATACCTTATTATTTATATACTTATTCAAAAGAACAAGATCAAAAGAATCAATCTGCCCATCTCCGTCAACATCGCCGCAGTAGGTAGGAATCACAGCATCCGCCAATGGCATTTTCTGCTCCGGAAGCGTCATACCCTTTTCCATATTGACGATAACAGCCGCCCAGTACCACTTTCGCTCGCTGTCGGGATCGAATACTACAGAAATCCCCATATGGGTTGCATTTTTGTCAATAATAGACGCCCAGTGAGCGGAAGAATTTTTCCATGCATCCATAACGGCGTCAATATCAAAGCTTCCCCTTGCCAGAATTTCAAACATTCTGCTGTAATCAACAATATCAGTGTCTATAAGACTATCGACTTTGGTGCCGTCGGGACGTTTATGGTCCTCAGACCAGCAAGTTACGACATCATGAGCACGAATATCAGCCACATCGTTAAGATAAGGCACCATATAAAGAGGATAAAGCCCCAGCTTTGCTCTTTCTTCGTTAAAGCGGGCAGCCATCATTTCAGCTGCTGTTTCCATATCCATTTCGGCTTCGCCTACTGAATTTCCCGATAAATTCACCGGAAAGACTGCCAGGCATACAACAGATAAAACCAATACAGAGAACACCGAAACAATTTTATTAATTATTTTATTCATGCATACGCCCTCCGTCCTTTTATTTATTTCAGTACATCTTAAATTAGTCAACTATCAGTAATTTTTCTTATATAATATTACCATATATTGACACAAATTAAAAGAGGGTTACATTATTTTCAGCATTATAAACAACTACATTCTACAATTTGCACAATAAAATTTATACTAAAAGTATTTTTTGTTTATTTTAGAACTTTAAGTTCAAATTTTCGCTGAATTTTCACTTGACAAATGTTCGGTTATATTATAAAATTATTATATCAACACTTGGAGGGCATATATGCAGAAATTCAAACCGAAAATGTTCCGTGAAGCTTCAGATTCTTACGTTTCACACAGCATCCCTTTAAAGATCATTATCTTTGTTTCGGCTCTTGCCGTTATATTCATACTTGAATCAATAATTCCGTCAATTCTAACCACACCCAAAATACTAAAGGAAATCGCCTCTGATCCCCTCTATTCTTCAGGTAAAAAAACGCTTACCTTGGCGGAATCAATGAAAATTTCCTCAAAATATATGAAACTGCCGGAAATAATGATACCAAATCTCCTATGCACGGTTTTCGGCACTATAGTCAGCCTTTTCTGTTGCCGCTGCATTGAAATGCGCCCTGTCAGAACAATGGGCGTCAGAAAACGCCGGCTTATTCCAAACTATCTGATCGGCATGGGTATCGGCGCCATTCTTATAACTTCCGTCACTTTTCTTACCGTTCTTTCCGGCGCAAACAGCATAAACCTGTGCGGCAGCATAAACTTTGGCATCATCGCTCTGTATCTCCTTGGATTTTTCGTTCAGGGAATGAGCGAGGAATTTATATTCAGGGGCTATCTTATGTCGTCGCTGGGCAGCAAAAATACTGTACTTGCAATTGCAGTCAACTCTGCGGCTTTCGGTATCGTACACGGCCTTAATCCGGGAATCACTCCCCTTGCTATGGTGAATCTCATTCTTTTCGGTCTCTTTGCGTCATTATATGTTATCCTGTTTGACGACCTTTGGGGAGCCTGTGCGATCCATTCCGTATGGAATTTCATGCAGGGCAATATTTATGGAATAAGCGTAAGCGGCTCCGGAAAAAGCGAATCTGTTTTCCGTGTAAACCAGAAATCTTATCATGGCTTTCTCACCGGAGGTTCTTTCGGCATAGAGGGCAGCATATTCACAACCGTCGTTCTGCTTACCGCCTCGCTCCTCGTATTCTTTGCTATAAAACGCAGATATTTCTCCAAAAACATAAAAACGTGAGCATAAAACGCTCACGTTTTTTCTATTTATTTATTTGATAAACAGCATTAAACATATAAATTACCTGCACGGCAACTGAGAGAATAACGCCTATTGACGCCGATGCTACCGGCGAACCTCTGCGAATCTGCGCCGGGGTGGCAGAAGGCAGCTTGTTTTCCGATCTGAACAAAATCAGCAGCATCAAGCCTATAAACGCAGCCAACATTCCTGCATATACAAGACTTCTCTGCTCATGAACGGTAAATTCAAACATACTCAATAGCACCGTCATGGCGTTCAAAACAGCATGAACCGCGATGGACGGAATTATAGAATTATGCCTGAGAGTAATATGAGCAAGAAAAATACCAAGAATAAATCCGAGAATAAGCTGATTTATATTTCCATGTCCCAGTCCGAACATCAGCGCTGTAAAAAAAACACCGAAACGCTGATTCGCTTTTGAAAATACTTTGAGCATCATACCCCTGTAAAACAGTTCCTCAGTAAGCGGAGCAACTATGCAGGTATAAACAGCGTAAACCGCCATTCCCTTACCAGTTACAGGTCCGATTTCTCCAAGTACGTTTATATCTATCCCGGCATGGGCAAATGCCGACGATGTAATCTGACCAAGCATGACTGCAGCAAACCACAGAGAAAAACCTATCAAACTGTATTGCAGGAAATTCAGGAAAGTAAAGCCTCCGGTTTTAAAAAGAGACGACATCCGCTGATTTGACAGCCTCATTCCGAAAATAGCCAACCCCAGATTTGTAAGGCCAAAAACCAGCATATTCAAGCCGAAAAACAAAGAAGAACCGGTCAGATAGGTATAGACAGACACTCTGTCCGTTCCGGCGCCGCCAGATTCAAGGAAGCGGACAACGAGCTGCTGCAATATCATCATCAGGGATGTGGCAAGAAAAAAACGCAGCAGATTGCACCAGCCGCCCACTGAATAATATCTCTTGATTCCCGACCGTTCATCCGCAGCCGGCTCTAATTCCGGCTTGTAGTCCGGAGTCAGTATAAGCGGCTGTATTTCCGTATAATCGTCGTTATAATTGTGATATTCCGTAGGATTGTCAAAAGAATTATGGGGATCGGTTTTATTTTTGCTGAGGCGTTCTGCTTCTGTATCGCTGATATACTTCGTCAGTCTGTATATTTCGTTTTGCAGAGCGGCAACCTCGGCATGATGCAGATCATGACTTATAAATTCATCCATATCTTTCCTCCTGTTTTCCTGATTACTTTTAATTATACTACTTAAAGCAGAAAAAATCAAGAGGAAAATTAATTTGTCCACGTCAGCAGCAATGCCTGAGAAATCAGGAAATCTCTCAACCACAAGATCGAGAATCACCGAACGAGCCGATAGATATAATCCGCGCTGATTTTCCTCAAATCATTGATCTGATTATTTTCTTTGAGGCTGTTTTAGGGAATTCCGTATCACGGATAATCAGCTTTACTATGCGCTTTGCAGGGGGAAATGCCTCGTTTACCGCATCTATTTTTCCCTGAATCTCCCTAACTGTATCTTCTGATACATATTCAGGATCCGGATACACCTCCGCTGTAATAACATTGTCTCGCTCATATACGACAATCTCTTTTATCGGCGCAAAATATGCAAACTGATTCTCAATTTCTTCCGGTGAAACATTCTCGCCGTTGGACAGGATGATGAGATTCTTCTTTCTGCCCGTAATATACAAATATCCGTCCTCATCGCTGTAGCCAAGATCGCCCGTTCTCAGCCAACCGTCATTCGTCAGGGATTTCTCTGTTTCCTCAGGATTTTTATAATACCCCATCATAACCGAAGGACTTTTCACCCATATTTCACCGTCAACTATTTTTACCTGACAGCCTGGGACAATTCTGCCCACTGATTCCGGCTTCGGGCAGTATTTCACACCCGTGCATATCCTTGGGGAGCATTCCGTCATACCGTAACCCTGAGCTATTTCAATGCCGAATTCCCGATAACCCTCGATTATCTCAGGACTGAGATAAGCCCCGCCTGTATAAATAACGCTGAAATTCTCTCCGAATATTTCCTTTCCCACCGCTGCCTTATCGGGAGTTCTCACTGCCGCCTGCTGCATTCTGGTAAGAATTGACGCCGCAATCATAGGAACAAAGGTAGCGTCAACCGGTCTGAATATCTTCAGATTTTTCACAATTCTCATCAGAGAATCATTAACACAGACAGTTCTGCCGTACCACAGACTGCAAAGTATATCGCAGGTAAAGCAGAATACATGATGTATCGGAAGAACCGTCAGACGACGGTTCCCCCTGTAGCCCATATCCGGCTCGCAGGTGGCGTTGTCTATCAGATTTGCATTACTGAGCATAACTCCCTTACTCTGACCGGTGGTGCCGGACGTAAAGAGTATCGCCGCCAGTTCCTCTCCCGACGTTGAGCAAACCGGGACTTTTCCGCTGTATCTCTCCGCAATATCCCCAAGAAAAAGCGTTCCATCAAACTGCTTCTGAACGTGGACGATATACTTTATCTTCGGGCAGAGCTTCTGGATAGTCTCTGCATCGTTCTCGTGACGGATGTCGATAAACAGCAGTTCGCTGTCTGAACGGTTTATCTCATCGGCTATCCGCTCCGGACTGTTGGCGGTATCCAGCGGCACGGAAACGTTTCCGCTGCACTGAATGCCAAACCACGCCGTTAGATATTCATATCCGGTTGCCCCCACAAGAGCGGCGTGAATTCTTCTGGAAAAGTTCTCCTGAATCCACGCTCCTATGCTGTCGCAGTCGTGCCGGAAACGGCGGAAGCTCCTTTCACGGATATTCTTGTTGATATATTCAAGTACAAACGGCTCGTCTCCAAAATGTTCGCCGGCATAGTAAACAAGATCTTTCAGCGTTTTAACTTCTGTCATCAATTCTGACCTCCAAGATATTCAATAAGCTCGCCCACTGTCTTTTTTGAAGCCGCTTCGGATTCGTCGATTTCCACATCGAATTCATCCTCACAATCCCCCAGCATACACATAAGATCATAGGAATTGAAGCCAAGATCCTCCGCAAAGCGTGAATCCTCGCTTATTTCGTCAAAATCTGCGTCTACATAACGACAGATAAGGTCTTTTAGATTTTCAAGCATATTTTTCCTCCGTACCATAAAGGCAATACCGCACAAAATCTCCTTGCGATACGCCAGTATTCCTGCGTTAATTTTATTATGCATCTGCCGCACAAGCTTTGTACGGTATCGCCTAAACTTATCACGTCATATCAATTATTTCCTGAACTGTTTTATAAGGATTTTCAATACTTCTGAACAACACGCGTCCCGTAAAATAATAAAGAAACTCTATTTCCTGCGGCGTTACAAGATCGGACTGATAGCCGAAATGGAAAGTTAATCCGCCGTCACCAAAGCGATGCATTGCTGTAATATAAAGGGGCTGAGGCTGTCTGCCGCTGCTGTACCACCTGCTCTTAACGGGAATTTCTTTCAGATATGGAACAAGATTCCTTAGCGTGGCATTCTGATAGGTAAAACTTACGCTCTGGTAGCATCCCCCCTGCGGATAGCCGTGAATAGCCCTTTGTTCGCCGTAGAATTTGAGGGTATGATAATCAGCATGAAGAAAAAGTTCCTGCTGCGCCTTGTTTATAATACTCATTGACTCCAGAACCGTCTTATCCAGCTCTATAATTGTACGCAGGTCAAAGCAGTGCATTCTCACACCGCCGCACCGCTTATTGAGAATAGTGGAACGGCGGCTTACAAAGTCCTTAACTGTGACATCCGTTTCGTTGTTATTGAACTTTGAAAGCACCGTTCTAATAGCATGGAGAATAACCACGCTGACAGGAATATTATACTGCTCTGCAAATTTCAGTATCTTATTTGTGGATTCAACGCTGAGATCATAGGTGACCGTGCTTCCCGCACCTGTTTTGGTGTTGAGTACGCCCCAGCGCTGTTCGGGATTATTGTTTTCACGGCGAAGCTGAATAAGCCTGCCGAGACCTGTATAATCTGTATACATCGGTTCAGGCTGTGCAAGAATATTGTGCCAGAACTCCGTATCACGCTTTTGCTTTTTGCTGCCCTCATATTCCATATCCCTTTTTACAGACTCAATATACGAGGTCATAGGCTTGGGATAGGGCAAATCGTACATCAAGTGGCAGTAAATATCCATAACGTCTCTTGTAAAGGTTATAACCGACGAGGAATCCATACAGCAGTGATGAACGTTGAAATAGTAGCCGTTGTAGCCGCCCGGCATGGACACAATGACAATTCTGGAAAGTTCGCCGCCGTAGGTATCAAATGGCTGCGACGTCCATCTGTCAAGTATGGAATGAGCCTTTTCCTCTGTAAGTCCGGAAAAATCGTAATACTCAAAACAGCGGTTCTCATACGGCATAATATACTGCCACAGCTCCCCTGTTTCTGGATCTCTCCAGATCCTCATTCTCATAGACTCGCATCTTTCAACAGCACGATTAAGCGCTTCTCTCAGCACTGATACGTTAAGCTCGGTCCTAAGATACTGACCGGTGCCGATATTTACAATTTCGTGTGTAGGACTTAACGAAAGCGTGTATATATGCACCATCTGTGCCGGCGTAAGTGGATAACAGTCACGCTTTATTCCGCCTATGATTTTTTCCATAAACACGAACCTCCTTTCCTTTACTATTAAGATTATCATATTTCCTGCATTTAGTCAAGCTTTTTTGTGAAAGTTAGACAACAGTCTATTATGAGAGTGTAGTTGATAATTATGCTGTTGATATGGCGAGCTTTTCTGACAGCAGATTTTGTCATCGGTACAAGCAGAAAATTTAAAAGCTAACCAGCTCATCAATATAAATAAGATACCAAATGAAAAAAATAAAAGAGGACGATCTCTACAGAGTGTCCTCTTTTCAAAAACTTATAGTAATAGCCCTGACTGGTTATTATTTAGATTTTTCAAAATTTTCTCTGATAATCTGCGTGATTATCAAAAGGTAATCTTAATAACAACTCTTTGCTCCTGATAGGAGGCGTTAATTGTGCCGCCCATCTGTTCCGTCAGAGCCTTAGCAATAGAAAGTCCCAGTCCGGTTGATCTTTCCCCTGTTTCAACGGTATAGAACCGGTCGAAAAGCCTGCCTACTGTTATTGCATCCAGTCCGGACGCTGCATTTGAAAAGCTCACAGCACCATCAGGGGCAAGAACGATTTTCAGGTCTCCGTCACTGTACTTAACCGCATTGGATATAATATTTGAAAAAACTCTTGCGAGTGCATTACTGTTAAGCATTCGGTGAATTTTTTCCTCACAGATGTCTATTTCCGGGAAAATATTATTTTCGGTCAGCACCGCATAGAATCCCGATACGCACTCTTCAAGCACATTATTTATAACAACATCTTTAATTTCATGCTGAATATGCTCTTCAGAAACGGCGACGGAATATTTAAGAAGCTCCTCAGTAAGCTGCCTCATAGCCGCTGTACGCTCCCCGACAATTTCAAGATAACGCCGTGACTGCGCCGTCTGCTCCTCTCTTTTCAGCATTTCCAGATAACCGCAGATAGCCGTAAGGGGCGTTCTCAAATCGTGAGATATATTGGTAACATCCTCTTTGAGCTTTATATCCCCCTGCTGACAGCATATTTTCTCCTCCCGCAGCCGGCTGAGCTGTACGTTCAGGTCGGATGCAAGCCTGCGCATATCCCTGTCGCCGGATGATATATCAATGAGAGTGTTTGTATCTCCGGAGATCTTTTCCCTGACGCCTTTAATTATCTCCTTAGCCGTTTTTTTGATAAGGAGCAGCTTTATCATGAGCGCGGCGCAGATAATAACAAGGATCGGCGTACTCCATATAAATAGCTCGTTCATAAAACAGACCTCCTCTGAAAAACGGTCAAGACAGCGCCGCACAAAGATTCTTACTTTAAATTTCTCTTTCTGAAAATTAAAATACCTGCCGCAGTTAAAGCAATAATCAGGATAATATCACTGCATATCGTGGTATTATAGCGTTCGTCGTGCCATTGCGAAGCGCTGTACAACTGATTTCCCGGCAATGTTTTGTCCAGAAAAGTATACACTTTTCTCTTGGTTCCGCTTACTGCGCTGGGATTCTTCTGCTGCATCGGCTCCATATGCTCAAAATCCGCCTGCGTTATACGGTATTCCTTCAGTTCCTCCGGCGATAATTCCTCTAAGGGGGCGGTAAATTCGTAATATTCCTCAGTTTTTGAATTCCAATAGCTATTTTCATTGTAATACTCAGGCTGCATCAGAGCCTGATCTATCATCGTAGCACAAACGACCATTGCAAAGGCTATGGTAACCGAGCAAACTCCTCCACCGGCTTTTGAGCGAACAAGCATAGCGATAAATGTTATCACTGCCGTTACAGCCGCCATAATAAGCGCACCTATGAGTACAAATTTCAATATCTCCTCTCCGCTGTGACATGAGTATTTAAACAGACACCTGCCCAGAATATAGACCTCAATCAAACTGCCCAAATAAATGATCTCCGAACCTGCCAATACCGTGATAAAATTTGAAAGATATATATATTCCCGCCTGTGACCTACCATAAGCTTGTTTCTGATAGTTCCGTCTGAGTAGTCTGTACCAATGAAAAATCCAATAAAAGCCGGAATAAGGAAAATGCAGCTTATCCAAACGTTTCCCATCATATGTTCATAGTTGTTATACGACCTGATTGCCTCATCGGTATAGTGTTTTAATCCGAAATACTCGTCAATCGTAATATATGCGTTGAATCCCAGTCCGACAATGAGACAAAGTATATAAAAACGGCTTCTGAACATTCTTGCAATATTTGCTCTCAATAATTTTATCATTTCTGCACGCCTCCCACAAGATTAACAAAATAGCTTTCAAGACTCTCGTCACGCTCCGACATTGTAAAAACCTCACAGTTTTCCAGTGAAGCGGCATTGATAAGCTTGGTGGCGCTCAGTTTTGTAAAAAGATCAGCAGAGCTTTCGCCTGTCACAGAATAATCGACATTAAGACTGTCCATAGCTCTCGTCATTGCCTGAATATCTGAAACTTCAACATGAATCGCCTTGCGGCAGGCTTTTTCAAGCTCCTCCGCGCTGATTTCCTTTATCATACGCCCCCCGTCAATGAAGCCGTAATGGGTAGCAAGACGGGACAATTCGTCAAGGATATGACTCGATATAAGCACTGTCATCTGACGCTCCTTGTTGAGCCTGATAAGCAGTTCCCTTATCTCGATGATTCCCTGAGGATCGAGACCGTTTATAGGTTCGTCCAGCACAAGAAAATCAGGATCTCCCGCCATCGCAATGGCTATTCCCAGACGCTGACGCATACCAAGCGAAAAATTCTTGACTTTCTTTTTTCCAACGCCGGACAGACCGACAAGATCCAGAAGCTGCGGTATATTGTCAAATGACGGCATACCTATAACGCGGTACTGCGCACGCATATTCTCGGCGGCAGTCATACCCATATAAATCGAGGGCGTTTCCACCACCGATCCTACTCTTCTCCGTGCGGCATGAATGGCGGAGCTTGTGTTCTTCGCTCCGTAAAGAGTAAAATCTCCCGAACTTGCCGGCTGTAGTCCGTTAATAAGGCGTATCAGCGTTGTTTTTCCCGAACCGTTTTTTCCGACAAAGCCGTAAATTGAGCCTTTGGGCACATTCATTGTCAGTGAGTTCAATGCGTTGAACTTACGGTAATGCTTGCACAAGGCGTTTGTTTGCAGAACATATTCCATTTTGTATTCCTCCTTTGATGATATGATTCTATCACGGGGGAGTTAAGAAACCGGTAAAGGAAAATGTTAAGATAACGTTAAGATTCTTTTTCACGCATTTTGAAGCCGATTCCCCAAACTGCTTCTATGTAATCCCGTCCGCTGACCTCACGGAGCTTGCGGCGAAGATTGCTTATATGCACTTTCAGAGAGCTTTCCACACAGTCGGGTGTATCCAGGCTGATCTTGTCAAGAATGACAGATTTGGCAATAACCTGAGACGGATTCAGCATAAGAAGCTTCAATATTGCAAACTCAGTTTTTGTAAGCCTTACAGGATTACCCGAAACAGCGGCGGAATGAGCGGTAAGATCAAGAGAAATATCCTGAAAATCTATAGTTTCAGAAATATCGTTTTCATTGTTTTTCCGCAGAGCGACGGTAATTCTGGCAAGCAGTTCGCTTACGTCAAAGGGCTTGGTTATATAATCAACCGCCCCGCTTAACAGAAGATTCACCTTATCCCTTATGGCAGCCTTAGCTGATACCACGATAACGGGAATATCCCGTATATGAGACAGAACCTCCTCTCCGTTCATGCCGGGCAGCATAAGATCCAGTAATACAAGATCGGGACGGCGGCTTTCAAGGACCATAAGAGTTTCCGTACCAGAATAAGCGCGCAGCACGGCGTATCCCTCCCTGATAAGTATTTCCTCAAGCATATTTCCAATGTGTATATCATCATCAGTTATAAGAATGGTTTTCAACTTGCTTTGCCCCTTTATCATATTTATCATTGATAATATTATATCAAATCCCGCTCGCTTCGTCAAGAAAAATATATTATATTATGTGAATATCAGAATAAACATTTGATATAATATATTTGTTTAATTTTCGCTATCTATAAGTATTTCAAAAATTGATTTTTTATAAGGAGAGTTAAAAATGAGAAATCTAATAATTGAAAAAGTTATCGGCAGAGAAATTATGGATTCAAGAGGCAATCCTACAGTTGAGGCTGAAGTTATTCTATCAGACGGAACAGCAGGCAGAGGAACTGCTCCCAGCGGAGCTTCAACAGGTAAATTTGAGGCTTTGGAGCTTCGCGACGGCGATAAAGCGCGTTATCTTGGAAAAGGCGTTTTAAAAGCCACAGAAAATATTAATACAACAATAAATGATGTTTTAAAAGGTAAAGACGCATCTGATATTTATGCCGTTGATAAGACTATGATTGACGCTGACGGGACAAAAGAGAAGTCCAGGCTTGGCGCGAATGCAATTCTGGCAGTATCAATTGCAAGTGCAAAAGCAGCTTCCGCCTCGCTCGGTATTCCGCTTTACAAGTTTTTAGGCGGCGTTAATGGAAACAGACTTCCTGTTCCAATGATGAATATTTTAAACGGAGGCGCTCATGCGGCAAATACTGTTGATGTTCAGGAATTTATGATCATGCCTGTCGGTGCGGCAAGTTTTAAAGAGGCTTTGCGTCAATGCGCTGAAGTTTTCCACTCACTTGCAGCATTGCTGAAATCTAAAGGACTTGCAACATCAGTAGGCGACGAGGGTGGTTTTGCGCCAAATTTAGCAAGTGATGAGGAAGCTATTGAGTATATTTTACAGGCTGTACAATACGCAGGTTATGAGCCGGGAGACGACTTTATGATTGCCATAGACGCTGCATCAAGTGAATGGAAAGGCGAAAGGAAAGGCGAATATATTTTGCCTAAGTCAGGGAAAAAGTTTACATCCGGAGAACTTATTAAGCATTGGAAAAAGCTTGTTGAAAAATACCCGATTATTTCTATCGAGGACGCTCTTGATGAAGAAGATTGGGAGGGCTGGCAGATCCTCACTAAGGAATTGGGTAAACATGTTCAGCTTGTCGGCGATGATTTATTCGTCACAAATACGCAAAGGCTTGCCAAAGGTATTGAGCTTGGCTGCGGAAATTCAATTTTAATTAAGCTGAATCAAATCGGTTCGGTTTCAGAAACTCTTGAAGCAATCAAAATGGCGCATAAGGCAGGTTACACTGCTATTTCCTCCCACCGCAGCGGTGAAACGGAGGATACAACAATCGCTGATCTGGCTGCCGCATTGAATACCTGTCAAATAAAAACCGGCGCACCAAGCAGAACTGAAAGAGTTGCAAAATATAATCAACTTCTAAGAATTGAAGAAGAACTTGGCAGCAGCGCTGTATATCCTGGTATTAATGCATTTAACTTTAAAAAATAGGATATGCACGTCATCAGTTGACTGATTCTGTCACCGTTTCAGACAATGATGTGAGTTGAAATTTATCTAATATGCCAAAAACTTATTTTATATGCAACAATCTACATTATTTACGACACATAATAGATAGAAATAAATCCGAAAGAGTGAACACCATGAAAAAAATAATTATGGCATTTTTAACAGCATTATTGCTTACCGGCTGCGAACAGGCAAAAAAATAGTACTTTGCATAATACTGATATTTCAAACACTAAAGCAGATATCAGGGCAAGCATTCAGGATATTTCCGGTTCTCAAGAAATTGACGAAAACAATACGGATAAATCCGCACCGACTGAAAGAATCGTTCTTGTATATAACCGCATTAATTGGGCGGAAGGCTTTCAGTGCTATGGTTCATTCATTGATAACTTCGGGAATTTATACGAATATGATTTCAGCACATACACTTATGGCACTGATTGGAATGAAGAAATATTTAAACAATCACTTTGGGAAAGCTATCTCCATTCCGAGCCTGTAAAATACAATATTGCTGACAGCAGTGAACTAAACAATATATTGAGCAGTGAAACTTATAATATAGACCCAAATACTGAAATGACAAGAGAATGTACCGGTTCGGCAGATATGGGACAATACGTCTTATATGCTTGCGGCACAAATTTTGAAATGATAAAACTTCGTTCCATCGGAGATTGGAACGAAGAAATGCAAGACAAAACAGCCAAAAAAATATGTGAATATTTTGATAATGCTATAAAAAATAAATGATACATTTTTATTTTTTGAGCAGCAAAAAGCCTACCGCTTCATGCGATAGGCTTTTATTTTATGCTTATTTATTCCGCACTGCGAAACTCGCTCTCCTACGAAGAATTTATACAAACTATTGATTACCAGATAACTATATCAACACTTAATGACTACACTGAGAACAGCTTTATCTTTGTAAGAAACAAAAAACCGAACCCATTTCAGAGTTCGGTTATATTAAATCTGGCTCCCCCAGTTGGACTCGAACCAACGACCCTGCGGTTAACAGCCGCATGCTCTACCGACTGAGCTATAGAGGAATATAAATGCCGGCACTTATTTACTTTCCCAGGCCGTCGCCAGCCAAGTATCATCAACGTAAATGAGCTTAACTTCCGTGTTCGGAATGGGAACGGGTGTGACCTCATTGCTATCAGCACCGACTAATTTATAATGGTGACCCGTACCAGAATCGAACTGGTGTTACCGGCGTGAGAGGCCGGTGTCTTAACCGCTTGACCAACGGGCCACATTGGTGCACCATCGGGGACTCGAACCCAGGACCCACTGATTAAGAGTCAGTTGCTCTACCGACTGAGCTAATGGTGCTTATCAAACTTACTTATTTATTATAACATACTTTTTATAATTTGTCAAGCGATTTTTATAATTTTTTCAAAAAACTTAAAACCGAAAAGCAAATTTCATGAAAGGAGGTGTAAGAAGAGAACAAAGT
>CAJTWQ010000031.1 GCA_910579835.1 uncultured Ruminococcus sp. | reverse complement strand
TAAGCCTTATTAAAGGTCATGTCAGGGAAAAACAGGTTTTTTGTATTCTGCTTGTTAAATTACAGCATGTAAATTTAAATTTATGTTCACGGCTTCTGAAATAATATATAAAATTTACCATATCAACACAATTCTATCACATAAATATTATAAAATAAAGAAATAAATTTATTGACAGGAGGCATTTTAAGAATAGACCTGTTCTGAAACCCATTGCATTATTGCAAACGCTGCATCAGGATTTGCAGCAGCGTCAGTATGTTCTTAAAGTATTTTACAATGAATAGAAAAGAAATTAAACAGTATATTTTTATAGCAGTGCTGGCCATAGCCGTATGCGTAATAGTACAGAATTTCAGCCTAATACAAAACTTCGCTGGATTAGCCGCCAATGCTTTAAAGCCTCTGTTCATTGGCTGCATAATGGCATATATCTTCAATATCATCATGATATTCTTTGAGAAGCATTACTTCCCAAAAAATAATTCCAGATTTATAAAAAACAGCCGGCGGCCTGTATGTCTTCTGCTCTCATTTGCTATCGCAATCGCACTTATAGTTCTTATCCTCAATATTATCATCCCTGAAATCATAAGCGCAATAAAGCTGATTTCGGCGGAGATACCGCCCCTTTTCGTAAGCGTCAAAAACTGGGCCATGAAAAAACTGGAGGAATATCCGGATATTTATAATGAACTCAGCAGCATCGAACTTGATACAGCTTCAATGGCAGCAAAACTGACGGACGGAGCATTTGGTCTTTTCAGTTCAGTAATATCCTTTATCGGAGCATTAACAGCAACGGTCACAAATATTGTTTTAGGCATGATTTTCGCTATATATCTGCTTCTTCGCAAGGATAAGCTTGCGACCGACATTAAGCGCCTTATGAAGCTTTATCTCGGTGAAAAAATAAACAACCGCATAAATCATGTCTGCACTGTCGCTCACCAGACCTTTACCGGATTCTTTATCGGACAGTTTTTAGAGGCTATTATTATTGGCTCACTGACTTTCATCGGAGCGTCTATTCTTCGTCTGCCCTATGCCGCCATGACAGGAACTATTGTGGGCGTTACAGCACTTATCCCTATCGTGGGAGCATTTGTCGGCGCAGGCCTCAGCGCATTTATTATATGTACCGAAAGTCCCAAACAAGCTCTTCTTTTCCTTGTTTTCCTTATAATTCTCCAGCAGATTGAAACAAATATAATTTATCCCAAGGTAGTGGGATCGTCTATCGGACTGCCTGGTATATGGGTGCTTGCTTCTGTCACTCTCGGCGGCGGTCTTTGCGGTATTATGGGCATGCTTCTGGGAGTTCCCCTTGCAGCTACTCTGTATAAATTATACTTTGAATATATCAAACATCGTGAAGCTGATAGTTTTTCCGCAGCTTCTCCTGCTGGGGAACCAGAAGAATCCGCTTTGACAAAAACAAAAAGTATTAAAAAATAAACTTTAGCGTGTTCATATAAACATTATGTGAACACGCTATAATTTTAGTCTGTTCAGAATCCATTTTACCAAAGATATACGCAACAAAAACGCTCCATAAAAATACAAAGAATGTTTTTTGTCAATTATCTATATATTTCATTGCAGTTCGACAAAATTTATGTTACATTGCACAGACTTTAAAATATTTGTCATAAAACCGTTGACTTTTACATAATGTTAGTATATAATAATATATGGTTAGAAATTACTAACACCAAGTTGAAAGGATGATATTCAATATGCCTTTGACACTGGCAGATACAGAAAAAACATATACAATTAAAAAAATCGGCGGCTCGCCGGATGTAAAAAAACACCTTGAAAATCTAGGATTCATAGTTGGTGGGACTCTGTCGGTAATAAACACCATAAATGGAAATCTTATTGTCAACGTCAAGGAAACAAGGGTGGCCATAAGCCGTGAAATGGCTATGAAAATCATAGTATAAAGGAGGTATTGTAAATGAATCTGAAGGAAGTTAAGATAGGCAGCACTGCCAAGGTAAAAAAACTTACAGGCGAAGGCGCTGTCAAACGCCGTATCATGGATATGGGAATCACAAAAGGAACTGAGGTAACCGTCCGCAAGGTAGCGCCTCTGGGGGATCCTATTGAAATTACCGTCCGCGGATATGAACTTTCCATTCGTAAGGCGGATGCCGAAATGATCGAAGTAGAAATGTAACCTGCTCATTACATATAGTCAGTTAACCTGAAAATAATGTCCCCTCAAAAAGGGGATTATGTTTTCAAAACAAATTAGCGTTCACTAACAAAAATACCGTTTATCGGTGAAAGAGAGGTTTATTTAATGAGTATAAGAATTGCGCTGGCAGGCAATCCAAACTGCGGCAAAACTACTCTTTTCAACGCATTGACAGGCTCCAATCAGTTTGTAGGCAACTGGCCCGGCGTAACCGTTGAAAAAAAAGAGGGAAAGCTGAAAAAACATGACGGTGTTATTATTACTGATTTACCCGGCATCTACTCGCTCTCGCCTTATACGCTTGAAGAGGTTGTCGCCAGGAATTATCTTATTGGCGAACGCCCCGATGCTATTCTGAATATTATCGACGGCACTAATCTGGAACGTAATCTCTATTTGACAACTCAGCTTACCGAGCTTGGTATCCCCGTGATAGCCGCTGTGAATATGATGGATGTGGTTCGTAAAAACGGTGACAAAATCAACTTCGATCAGCTTTCAAGATCCATAGGATGCAAAGTAGTTGAAATATCAGCGCTGAAAAGCGAGGGAATTTCCGAGGCCGCAGAGGCTGCAATCACTGCGGCAAAATCCGCAAAAACAATACCGCAGCACGCATTTTCCGGTCCTGTAGAACATGCCCTTGCTCACATTGAGGAAGCCGCACTCCATGATATGCCGGATGAAATGCAGCGCTGGTACGCTATAAAGCTCTTTGAACGCGATGAAAAGGTCGTTGAAAAACTTGCGCTCCCTGCCGATATATCTAAACACATTGAAAAAGATATTCAGGCTGTGGAAAAAGAAATGGACGACGATGCAGAATCCATCATCACAAACGAGCGCTACGAATACATATCACGCATCATCGGCAGCTGCCTGAAGAAGAAAAACAAGGGCGGTCTTTCCACATCTGACAAAATAGACAAAATCGTCACCAACCGCTGGCTGGGACTGCCTATTTTTGCTGTTGTTATGTTTCTGGTATACTACATATCCATGGTAACAGTCGGAACAGCAGCAACCGACTGGGCAAATGATAGTCTTTTTGGCGATGGATTTCACTTATTCGGAATCGGTACCGGCGAAGCAGAGGAAGCTGCTGAAGAATACGGCGATGCCGATGCAATCATCGCAGGAGGTCTTGAATTTGCCTCATTAAAGGGCATTGATATATCTGACGCGGAGGCTGCTATAGATACCGAAGCTGACGGCTTTGACGCTGATATCGCCGCCTCGGAGCTTAATAAAATCGCCGCAGTCTTTGCAGCCGAAACAGAATTCACCTATGAACTGGAGGACGATGAAACCCTCGCAGTTTCAGAGGAAACGGCAGCAATGACTGATTTCTCCGCCGCAGCCGCTATGTTTGCAAAGTACGACGGCGGTGTTGATCCGGCAAACTACGGCACATGGATACCCGGCGTTCCAGCTCTTGCAGAGAAATTGCTTGGCGACAACTGCCCCGACTGGCTCCACGGTCTTATTATTGACGGAATCATCGGCGGCGTAGGCGCTGTACTGGGATTTGTTCCACAAATGCTTGTGCTGTTCCTGCTTCTTGCCTTTATCGAATCCTGCGGTTATATGTCGCGTGTGGCGTTTGTTCTCGACAGGGTTTTCCGCAGATTTGGTCTTTCAGGCAAATCATTTATCCCGATTTTGGTCGGAACAGGCTGCGGAATTCCTGGAATCATGGCTTCACGCACAATCGAAAATTCCCGTGACCGCCGTATGACTATCATGACGACTACATTCATTCCATGCGGAGCAAAAACACCGTTTATAGCCATGATTGCAGGAGCAATATTCGGCGGATCTCCGTGGGTAGCAATCTCAGCATACTTCCTTGGAATGGCAGCTATCATTATATCAGGAATCATCCTCAAAAAGACAAAAATGTTTGCAGGAGACCCTGCACCATTTGTTATGGAACTTCCGGCATATCATATGCCTACTCCCGGCAACGTTCTTCGCTCTATGTGGGAAAGAGGCTGGTCATTTATTAAAAAGGCCGGCACGATCATTCTTCTTTCGACAATTGTAATCTGGTTCCTGACTTACTTCGGAACGGTGGACGGTTCTTTCCGTATGCTCTCCGAAGAAGAACTGGACAGAAGCATTTTGGCAACTATAGGCAAGGGCATCGCATGGATATTCATTCCGTTAGGCTGGGGCAACTGGCAGTCAGCAGTCGCATCTGTTACCGGACTTGTGGCAAAAGAAAATATCGTCGGCACTATGGGAATACTTTTCGGTTCTGGAGATTCTCCTCTTTATACCGTTCTTGGGACACAGTTCACAGCCGCCGCCGGATATTCATTCCTGGTATTTAATCTTCTCTGCGCCCCGTGCTTTGCCGCTATCGGAGCTATACGCCGTGAGATGAACAATCCTAAATGGACGGCATTTGCTGTAGCATATCAGTGTATTTTTGCCTATATTACAGCATTTGTAGTAAATCAGCTTGGTACCCTCTTTGGAGGAACAGTTACAGGCCTTGGAATTATCGGGGCAGTAATCTCATTTGCAGTTATCGCCGCAGTAATATGGCTTATCGCAAGACCATATAAAGAGTCTGCACGGCTTACCAATACTAAAGTAAGGGGATGATCCCATGCAATGGATTTTCGGACTTATACTGGTAATACTTATTGTCGGTCTGGCTTTGTTTTCACTGATTCGCAATAAGAAACAGGGAAAAACATCCTGTGGCTGCAGCTGTTCAAACTGCGCCATGAAAGGAAGCTGTCACAGCGGCAGTGCAGATTCGGCTCATAATCCTGATACTTCGCAACCAAACAAGAAATAAATCCCTGATTGAATACTGAAAAGCAGCTTTTGATTTCTTTGGAAGCTGCTTTTTTATTGACTTTATTCGGACATTATGCTATAATACTTATAGAATGAAATTTCGTATGTCAAGACAGATCAGCATGCTTTCCTCATCTGCCTTGAAATACGATTTTTTGACATTATATATGTCATTAGCAATAGAGGGGAGTATAAATGAAATGAAATTAAATAGCTTTATGCTGGTTGTAAGCAATATGGATAAATCGGTTGAATTTTATAAAACTATTCTTGGACTTGATGTGATTCTGGATTTTGGAGCCAACAAAACACTGACAGGAGGACTGGCTTTACAAACCTTAGAAACATATAAAGAGTTTATAAATAATGATAACATTTCTTTTGGCGGTAATAATTTTGAACTTTACTTTGAAGAAAATGATTTTGATTCGTTCGTAAAGAAGCTGGATAAAAGTGATGTTAAATATGTTCATCCAGTAAAAGAGCATAGTTGGGGACAGCGTGTGATACGCTTTTATGATCCGGATAAGCACATTATCGAAGTTGGAGAAAACATGAAAGTTGTCTGTAAACGCTTCTTAGACAGCGGAATGACACCGGAAGAAGCTGCCAGACGCATGGATGTGCCTATGAAATTTGTACATGCCTGCATAAGATAAATTTCAGATTTATTAATTACGTAAATTAGGGCTTGTTTAAAAAAGCCATAGTATTCATGACAAAATCATAAATACTATGGCTTTAAATATTCCTATTGCGTTAATGACATATGCAATGATAAGTTACTCTTTGTAAGCCAGACCGATTATAGTTCCGGAAACATATTCCCACGATTTCTATCTGTAAAATTCTATCTGTAAAAACCCATCTTATCATTATCAGGATTCAGCTCATGGTAATCTCCTCTTAGAAAATAATTTCATCCGTAACTTCAAGTGTATTTATATCGGCCGCAATAAATTTGTTTCCGCAGAGAGCATATACATAATCTCCCACATAAATTGATCTTCTATAGAGTATATCATTTTCGCTGTACTCAGGAATCTGTCCTCCTATCTCGCCTCTATAAACAAACTTTCCATCCTCAAAAGCAAAGAAAACGTAGCTGCTCTCAAAACTGAACGTACTTTCATAATCCGTATCACTCCACGATTCCCTAATTATCGGAACTCCTATAAGATTCTTTTCGGGAGCTATGAGCAGAGCCTTTCTTTCCCAGACAGCAACGGAATTTATCCATTCGTCATCCCCTCCGTTCATCTCATAGGTGTCAAGCGCATCAAGATTATACGGATCAGAATTGTCGAACATGGTCAGTTTAATTCCCTGCTCTATGCCGTCCTCGTCAGCCGATACGCCGAAACCGAGAAGCATTCCGTCCTGCCACTGCTGCATATATGTGCTGTATCCTAATATCTTAAATTCGTCCATTATAGCCGGAGCTGCCGGATCGCTGAGATCTATCGCAAACAGCGGATCTGTCTGCTCATAAGTCACAACATAAGCCGTATCGCCGCTGAAATTGACCGACTTTATCTCCTCATCGATACCAAAATCTGCAAGACTTCCCACAATATTCATATCCATATCCAAAACGTAAACACGATTGTCACGCTTTGTACGTGAATGTACTGCATAACTCTCTGTGTGGGGAACGTTATTTTCGTCATAATACGTATACTCCTCAGTGCGGTCCTCATAAGTGTCTTTGGTAGTCGCAATGCGGAAATATCCGCCGTACTCGCTCATGGAAAACTGATCCTTTACTCTGCCCTCAACGCTGCCGTTAGCCGCAGGAGTAATATTGCCCTCGGAAATGTCAATACGAGTTATCTCCGTATCATCCCAGCCGACAGTTGTATACAGATTATTGGCTGAACTGTAAATTTCTCCTGTATATCCGGCAAGAGCCTTTGAATCAACTGCGGTAATTTCTCCGGAATTATTTAGGTCAATACTGCCTATAACTGTACAGCTAAATGTCTCACCCTCTTCAAGCTCCTTGTCGGGCATAAGAATATCTTCAGGCGGCAGAAAAACAGAACCGCTGCCAACACCGCACTTCGGAATATATCCGTCAAGCTGTTCTTCATTGTCAATATACTTTAACTCCTGGGTCGTATAGTCAGAGATAAGATACATATATCCGTCCGGGGAAATTCTTACATCATCATAATTTCCCTCCTGATAATAAGTGTCAATAAGCTGCGGATCATCACCGGCGGTATATGCAGAAACAAAAACCGCGCTCTTTCCGCTGTACAGCACATAGGAATCGTCCTCAATTATTCTCAGGTCTTTCAGCAGTCCGTCAACTGCTCCTATGTCATCGCGGACAGTCTGCTGAGCCTCGCCGCTGACAGTTCCCACAACAAGAATCATGTCGTTGTAAAGATACATCTCACTGACGTACATTCCTGTATTGGTATATCCATCCCCAAAAGCATAATCCGAGGCCACAGAAATATCGATTGTCCGGGAAGATGTAAACTTTCCGTCCTCCACTCCGGCAATATTCAGCTTTGCCGTCATGCCATTGTAATAGCTGCTTAATTCCGGATCATATCCCACATCACTGTTATACAGATAGTAGATATATTCTCCGTCTGTTTTGACAATATCAGCTTCAAGAACTCCTTCCTCCTGATTATAAGTCTCCGAGTGATCTGTCTTGTTTTCGCCGTCATCATTAACACCAGATTCGGTGTCCGGTTCAGGAAGAGATTCTTCTTCGGCAGAAGTTTCAGACTTCATTGACCCTTCAAGCGATATTTCGTTTTCGTTCTCTTGCGTCAGAGATTCGGGAGTTTCCTGAACAGCTGGCATTGTTGTATCCGAAGGAACAGCAGTTTCCATATCCTCGGCAATATCTGCGCTTTCGTAATTATACGCTTTATCAGTAAAATTCCTTTCGTTTTCAGAATATTTTTTCTCTGCCTTCTTATACAGCTGATAAACTTCTTCGTAGCCGGACGCGCCACTCATATAGGCTGCCTGTGTATTTAACGTCAGGTCATGATCGCCAATATTAAAACCGGGGAACTCTGCCAAGACTTTTTTAATATCTTCTCTGCCCGAGCTGCCCTTATCTTTATTTAATGAATCCCTTTGTCCTGCAAAATAAACTGATGTTCCGCAGATAACGGCGCAGGCAGCTGCACCTGCCGTAATTCTGGCAGCAGTTTTCTTTATATTTCTTCTCCTTTTCGCTGAAACTTTTTCATCCAGCATGATCTTAATATTCTCTGGCTTTAATTCCTGTGGAACAGGCTCATTGGTGAGCATTTCTTTTATCCTCTCATCGTTTGTTTTACTCATATCTGACGCCTCTTTTCTATAAAATATCCGGTGTAAGCTCAAGTTTCAGCATACTTTTTATTCTTGAAAGTCTTGATCTTACTGTACTTGCCTTTATATCGCAGATTTTTGAAATTTCCTCGCTCGAATATCCCTCCAAAACAGAGAGTGACAGCAAAAGCCGCGAACCCGTATCAAGCCGCTCGACAGACTCCCTCAGTTCTACCCCATCGAAATCGAAGTCGCTTATAGACGCATCGTCTTTAAGCTCTCCGGGAACATTGAAGTAATTACGCTGAACTCTTTTTATCTTAGCTGAAAGTATTTTCATGATCCATCCACGAAAGCTTTCAGGATTTTTCAGCTTTTTTATGGAACAAAAAGCATCCAGAACAGCATCGCTTACGGCATCGCAGGCGTCGTGCTGATTTCGCAGACTATACAGCGCAATATGGTACATATCCTCGTAAACCGCGGTATATAGCCTTGAAAATGCTTCACTGCTTCCCTTCTGTGCGAGATTAACATCTGCGGAGAAATCATTCATAACAAATCCCTCCTTTGAATCGATTCATAAATATAGTGTCAGAAGCGGAACAAATTGATAATATCAATACAAAAAATCGGCTATATGCACAAAAACCTAAAGGAAATTTATGCATATAGCCAATAACATTATTAAAAATTATGCATTTGCCCTGCCGAGGAACGCTGCACCGATGATTCCGGCGTCATTGCCCAGCTTTGCAATAACGATCTCTGTACGCTTTGCAGATTTATTTGCGAAGTCCTCTTTTTCAACAAGAGCCTTTACAGGGAGCAGCAGAGGATCTCCCTCATTGCACACACCGCCGCCGATGCAGAGCACGTCAGGCTGGAAAATATTGATAGTATTAGTGATTCCGGCCGCAAGATATTTTATGTACTTGTCAACAACGTCCTTAGCTGCCTTGTCCCCTGCCCTCATTGCATCAAAGGATGTCCGTGCTGTGACCTTACCCTTTTCCGCTGCGATCTCAGCCATTGTGCAGTCCGGAAACTGTGCGATGGCTTCCTTTGTCATACGGATAAGGCCTGTGGCAGAGGAATACGCCTCAAAGCAGCCCTTTCTGCCGCATGAGCACTGCGCTCCGTCAACCTCGATTACAGTGTGTCCGATCTCAGCACCGCTAAAATTTGAACCGGAATAAATCTTGCCGTCAATGATTATTCCCCCGCCGACGCCTGTGCCAAGAGTAATGCATACGGCGTTTTTCGCACCCTTTGCCGCACCGGCAACAAATTCACCGTAAGCGGCTGCGTTAGCGTCGTTTTCAATGAAAACGGGTTTGTCAATGCTCTCGTTGATATATTTTACCATAGGCGTATTTTCAAAACCGAGATTGCTTGCTCTTTCAATAATACCAGTAGCGCTGTTGGCGATTCCCGGTGTTCCGATACCTATCCACTCAATATCGTCAATTGTCAGATTGGCATTCTTTACAGCCAGCAAAGCCATTTTTGCCATATCGCCGGCAATTTCCTTATCCGGACGGGGGCAGTTTGTCTTTGTGCTTGCCTTTGCAATAATGTTGTATTTCTCGTCTACAACTCCCGCAACGATGTTTGTACCGCCCAAATCAATTCCTACATAATATTTCATTTTAAAATCCTCCTTAAGTTGTTGTTAATATAATACTGCATCTGCCTTTTATATAAATCGTATCAGTTCCTGCCGGAACAAATACGCTTGTGCCTTTTTTTATATGCATCAGTTCATCGCTTTCCGGCGATATATCTGAATAAATATCAGCCTCTCCGTCAATAACCAGAATATGACAAAATACTTCCGGAGCACTTACAGAAAATTGAGTAATGATATCGTATTTGGTTGCTGAAAAATATTTACATCCGCAAAGGGAACTGCATACAGCGTCAGGCAGCCTGACTATTTCTGATCGGCTATGTTTTTTCGGCGGCGGCTCAAGTCTTGTGACTTCAAGCGCCTTTTCGATATGAAGCTCTCTGGGCTTACCGTCAGCTCCGATACGTCCGTAATCGTAAACACGGTATGTGACATTTGAACTTTGCTGTATCTCGGCAATAAGGATACCTTTGCCGATTGCATGAAGAGTTCCCGGTTCGATTAAAAAAACGTCTCTCCTGTGGACTTTTACACGATTCACCTTATCAAGCAGAGTATTTTCCTCGATTGCTTTACGAAATTCTTCCTTGGAGATCTTCTCTTTAAAGCCGTAGATAAGCTCCGCTCCCTCGTCGCAGTCAACGACATACCACATTTCGGTTTTGCCATTGTCCCCCTCATTTTTTCGGGCATATTCATCATCCGGATGCACCTGAACCGAAAGATCTTCCTTTGCGTCAATAAGCTTTATCAGTATCGGAAGCCCCTCATAGACATGACAATTTTTGCGTATTGACTCCGGATGCTCCTTCAGAAAAGCTTCAAGAGTCATTCCGTCATATTTTCCTCCGGATATAACGCTCAAACCGTCTTTATGGCAGCTCAGTTCCCAGCTTTCAGCAAGGCGGTCAAGACTGCTCTTCTTGCCGAATTCATCCCTTAATTTTGTTCCGCCCCAGATATAGTCCTTAATCGGCGGCAAAAGTTCAAATGGCGTCATTGCTTCCTCCGTATTCCTTAATAAATTCCTCCATAGTACCATTGTAAACATTGAAATCTATACATTTCTCATCACCGTAATAACCGTCCAATCTGCCCTTGTCAGAAAATTGCCAGAACTTCCAGTTCAGCAGATCAGGCTCCATGTTCACACTTCTTATCCACAGGGGATAATCACTGAAATTTTCCTTTATATATCGGCAATAAACGGACAGAGTAGTATAGATAATCGGTTTCTCACCATAATATTCCTCCAGATCGTCCAAAAGAGGACGAAGAATAGCCTCCGTTTCCTCGCAGGAGGGCTTGCAGCTTTTCTTGTCGGCGTAATATTCAATATCCACAACCGGCGGCATATCTATTTCTTCCCTGGAAACGACGGATATAAAGTTTGCCGCCTGAGTTTCTCCGGAACTGTCAAAGCTGAAAAAATGATATGCCGACAGCTTTATATGGGTCTCTGCGGCATTTTCAAGATTTCTCCTTATTGACTCGTCCACATGACCGCTGCCCTCTGTCGCCTTTATAAAAGCAAATGAAACATCCTGAGCCTCCAGCCGTTTCCAGTCTATAATCCCCTGATAATTGGAAACATCCACTCCGAACACAGGATATTTTTTCCTGTTTACCGTTGCCGACGAATAGTAGAGCGATGCGGCCATTGCTGTTCCGGTAAGAATCCCTCCAGTAATTATACAAATCAGTTTTTTTAACAAATGCAAATGTTTATCTCCTTTTTCAGGGCAGCTCTGAACGACAAAAAGATTCTGAACATGTTCATAGAGATGCCTTTATTCTTTCTACATTTATAATACCCTATTCTCACCAAATAGTCAACTGTTTTCTGTAAATTTTCAATTACTTTTCGGGCAGACTGTCAATCAATCCTATAAGATACTTCTGAACTGCTAATGCATCGCTGTTTGTCAGACCATCTCCGTTATTGAAAACATCGCCGTTTTTCACACCTGCTTCCGTGATATGAGTCTCGTTTGACCCGTTAACGCCGTATACATCGGGATTTCCTATCGACTGCATTATCAGCACTGCATCGTTCAGCCTTACTTCGCCGTTGCAGTTTGCATCGCCGGGAACAGCCCTGCCGCTTACTCCAAGGCTTTCAAATTCATAGCCGTAACGTTCCGCATATTCCTGCGCCGTTGAGCCTTCATATCCGCAGATAACGCCGGAATATTCGCCTTTCATATTATTAGCGACAGCATTATTTCCAAGCAGCTCGCATTCAGGATTCAATATTGTGATACGTTTGAGACTTGGTGTGACAATTGCTTCAATACCCAGCTTACTTACGCTTTCGGGAAGTATTACTTCCTCTGCATTTGCATTATACATACAATATCTGCTCAATTCTGTGATCGTATCGGGAACCTCATACAGCTTTACCGCAGCCTTATTCGGCGGATAACACTTAACACGGGTCATATCCTTATTATACAGCACACCGTCAGCAAGCGTATAATTTTCATTTTCGGGGTCAAGCGTTATCTTCTCCAGATAAGGGCACATCAATGCCAATTCAGACGGAATACTAAGTTTCTTTGTTATATGCAGTTTTTTTATGCCTATATCCATACCATTAGGAGATATATAGTAGGAAATGCAATTAAAGCTTTCCATACTGTCGGGCAGAGTTATTCCAGTGACCTTGCTGCATTGATACAGCGCTCCATATGCCGTAGTTTTAATTCCCTCCGGAATAATAAGATTGTCCGTTTCATAAGTCGGAGGAACTGCCACAAGCTCCGTTATTTCATTGTTATCTTCGCCGTTTGGATAGAAATTTCCGCATCCGTAAAGCACGCCGTCTACAGACATATATCGCTTATTTCCGTCCTCAACATTTATAGCCCTCAGATTGTCCATACCCATAAAGATTTCCTCGAGATCACCCGTAAATCCTGCCGGAACATTAAATTCCTCCATAGCGCTGCATCCACAGCACACTTTGCCGCCAATTATTTCAACAGAATCCGGAATTTTTATGGAGGTCAGGCTTGTGCAGTCTTTAAAAGCTTCATAATCTATTACTCTGATTCCGTTTCCGATCTCAACAGATGTCAGACCGGTACAGCCTTCAAAAGCGTTAGCTTTAATTTCTTCTACTGAAATTCCGTCTATCATCGAAGGAATATACATCGCGCCCTTATAATCTCTATCACATCCAATAATAGTAATGCTTCCCCGTTCATTTTTTTCATATATCAGATATTCAAGCGCTGACATATCCTCCGGCGCTGTCTTGTACACCTTCTCGTACATTTCCTTTGCCCATTGCTGTCTCATGGCATCGTAGCCCTCGGAATTCGGGTGGACGCCGTCGCTGCTGAGATAATCGGGATTCTCACGGAAAAAAGCATCAAAATCAGGTCCCTGCACAAGCTGCTCACCATATTCCTCATAGAGTCTGTCTATCTGATCGTTGAACAAATCAAGATTTTTGTTTACATCGGTATTTGTAGAATACGGGATTCTTGGCAAAACAGGAACAAATCCGGATTTGAGCACGGCGTCTATCATATATTTTGTATTCTTGTAATATTCATTGACATTGCTGCCGTCACTGCCCCATGCGTCGTTGGTTCCGTAAGCGATACTGACATATTTTCCCTGATACAACTCCAGCCAGCGGTCTATGTTATCCCTGCCGTCGGATGACCGTATACCGCCGATTCCGCCGTTCTCCTGAATGGGGAAATATCGCTCGTCAATCTGGTTTATATATGTTGCAAATCCTGTACCGTAGCAGTTGTTCATTCCGCCGGCAGTGATAGAATCCCCCAAAAACAGCCAACTGTCGGAAACTTCGTCTGTAATGCTGTGAACATCGAAATTAATGCTTACATTTGAACCCGCGCCAACATCAGAGGATGTGACATTCATTCGTATCCAATTGTAGTGTTCCATATTTATCTTATGCTGACGTGAGCTTAGAGTATTCTCCTCCACTGTCACGGCAACCTCCCAGCCGTCTTCCGGATATTCGCCGCCCGGTGCGCTGTTCACCTCGATCGTATAGCTGAAAGGCTCCATATTACGTGACTGATACTGACCTATGCTGTCATAAGAGCTTGTATTGTACCACACAGCCATTACTTTTCTGCGCTGAAACTCCGGAACTTCTGATAAATCGTAAGCCAGATAATTTGGCGCAGATACGTTCCAGAAAGAAAAATAGTGTTCGTCGTTACCCTGCTTTGCCGAATAGGAATCACCGTCCTTATCAAAAGCAGGACAATTGCGACTTATAACGGGATTAGGCGTAACATCAGCATAAACCGCCATTGACGCCGTAAGAGAAACGGCAGTTGCCAGCGAAAGTACCGCCGACATTGTTTTTTTCATGAATTTTTTCATTTTTACCTCCTTATTAAAAGCCTGACTTTCCCGATTCCATTTTTCTTCTCCATACGGACTCAAAATTAGCATCCCCAAAAAAGCGAAGCGGAATCACGGCTGAATCCAGCGTAATACCGGTCAGTCGCTCATAACTTTAACATAAAATTTTCTTGTTCTCGGACCATCAAATTCACAGAAATAAATTCCCTGCCATGTACCCAAAAAAGGTTTTCCGCTTGCAACGATCACCGTCTCGCTTGCTCCGACAGCCGAAGATTTAATATGAGCGTCAGAATTCCCCTCTGAATGACGGAATCCGCTCAGCTCCGGAAAAGTTTTATCCATCCCCAAAAGAAAATCAGATTTCACATCGGGATCAGCGTTTTCGTTTATTGTAATTGCCGCCGTAGTATGGGGACAAAAAATAATGCAAATTCCCTCGTTTACACCGCTTTCGGCAATAGCTTCGGTTACTTCATTTGTTATATCCACCATGCCCTGTTTAGGGGTTCTTAGCTGAAAATCAAATATCATAGACTATCTCCTTTCTTCAAAACTCCGCTTCCGGCAGAGCGGTTTGATCACTGTTATGGTTTAGAAACTTTACTGTAATGCTTACAGAAATAATTCAGAGGACACTCTCCGCATTTTGGGCTTCTCGCCCTGCATATATCCCTGCCAAACTGCACGGTCTGGTGGCAGAAATGAGAAGAAATTTCAGGCGGAATCAGCTTTATCAAATCCTTTTCTACCTTTGCCGGTTCCTTGTTTGCGGTAAGTCCCAGCCGTCCGGTAATCCGTATACAGTGCGTATCGGTAACAATAGCCGGTTTTCCGAATACATCACCCATCATAAGATTAGCTGTCTTTCTGCCGATTCCTGAAAGGGTCAGAAGCTCCTCCATTGTTGACGGAACCTCTCCGCCAAAGTTATTGATAAGCTGATTAGCCATTGTTTTCAGACTCAGAGCTTTTGTGTGATAAAATCCGCAGGGCTTCACATCCTGTTCAAGTTCCTGAAGATCCGCATCTGCAAAATCCTCCAATGTCGGATATTTCTTAAAAAGCGTTTTTGTGACGATATTTACTCTTGCATCAGTACACTGAGCCGCCAGACGTGCTGCAAACATTAGCTCATACGGTTTTTCATAAGTCAGCGTACAGCCGATATCCGGATATATCTTTTCAAGCTCCATGCATGCCAGATCAGCAATTTCTTTTTTTGTCATGATTGTTCCTCCTTACGAACGACATTCCTGCGTTCTTCCAGAATCCTGTCATACACCCTGTACATTTCCTGAACAGTATTTTCCAGAAAATAGTAATGTTTTATGTAAAAACTCAGCAAAACAATAATTATAACCACAAGCACAAGAAGCATCGGATTTTCCAGAATAAGCGCCGCCGTCATAAAAACCGAAAGAATAAGGGCAAACATCATAGTCACGAGGAAGTGAACTATCCGCTCATGCTGCATAAATGAAATTTTGTCCTTATGCTCGCTGAAAATCTCCTCAAGCTCCTTGAAACTGGTATAACCTGTCAGTCGTTCATTTACTGTTTCCATATATTTTTTCAGATATTCTGTCATTTCCTTCACCTTTTGCCTTGCCTGTACTTCGTCGGCGTTACGCCAACTATCTTTTTGAACTGTCTCATAAAATGTTCCTCGTTATCATATCCGCACATTGACGCCGCCTGCGATACCGTACAGCCTGTTTCGCTCAATATTTCTTTGGCCTTTTCAATTTTACCGCTTATTACATCCGTCATGCACGATACTCCGAAAACCTCGCTGTAAAGGTGTTGAAAATAAGATCGGGACATATTTACATCCGCCGCCATGGAATCCACGTTCCATTTCATCTGAGGATTACGGTATATCTTTGCCCTCAGATCAATCAGCGAACTGTAATGGGGATCTGCTGAAAGCTGCGAATTATCCCTGCGAATCCCGGTTTCGCTCAGCTTGACCAGCAAAGTTTTCAAAAGATTGTCAAGCATTTTTACACGTCTTGAACTAATAGAATAGAACTCTTCCGCTATATTGCGGATAAGTCCGCTAATAAAATCCCCGTCGGCAAAACGTATGGGACGATTCATACTAAGCTCCAGAGAATCAAGAAATTCCCCGTCGTTCTCTCCGTCAAAATCTATCCAGTCGCAGACAAACGGTTCGCTGTCGGCACCGTAACTGCGGACATATCCGCCGCCGTATATAACGGCAGTTCCAGCGGGCAGCACTGCGGATACCCCCTCAAACTCAAAGTGCCCCCGGCTTTTAGTGAAGATCAAGACATACCGCCCTATTTCCGTCTTTTTGCACACCCTGTAGCCGCTGCCGTAAACGGAGTGAAAGCCTGCGCTGTAAATATTCATCCTCTTACTCCGTATCGGCTATAAACCGCCATTCAATATTTTTCCAGTAATCTCCGGCGTAATCTATTCCCACTCTCGGCGCTGTTTTTACAGCAGGACGAAATCCGTCATCTTCAATGCGGATCCTGCTGTTTCCTAAAAAACTTTCCCCGTTAAAACTACCGTCCACCTGTAGAAATTTTGTCAGCTTTCCAGGCCCTCTGAACGCTTCTCCGCATCGGAAAAGCACTCCCTGCGGCTGTTCCTTTTCTCCGGTTATTACGTTCATCAGCCAGTGAACGCCATAGCAAAGATAAACATAAATAATTCCGCTTTCACCGTAAAGAATCTCTGTCCGCTTTGTACGCCCCTTTGACGCGTGACATCCAAGATCCTCCTCTCCTCTGTAAGCCTCAGTTTCGGAAATTCTGTCACGAAGCTCCGTACCGTCCTCTAAGGTTCTGACCAAGATCTTCCCTACTAAATCAGGAGCGACTTCCAAAGCGTCTCTGTGAAAAAAATCACTTGTCAATATCTCATTCATAATTATACCCTCAGTTGTTTTTCAAGCTCACTGTCAGGCTTGACAAAAGCTGTTTTGTAATTGGTAAATATCACTTTTCCGGGCTTAGCTCCCACAGGTTTCCTCACATATCTGGCAAGGCAGTAGTCAACAGGCACAAGACTTGAATCACGTCCTCTGCTGTTGCAGGCTGCGATAATCGCCGCCTCCTCAATAGTTCTGTCCGGAGGTGTTTTCCCCTCCGACGCAATTATTACATGAGAGCCTGTAATGCTTTGCGTGTGAAGCCATATATCTGATTTTTCGGCAAATTTTAAGGTAAGCTGATCGTTCTGCAAATTATTTCTTCCCACAAGAACCGTAAATCCGTCGCTTGACCTGTACTCTATAGGCGGAAGCGCCTTCGGAGGCTTTGTTTTGCCGCATCCCGATCTCACATATCCCTGCTCACGGAGTTCCAGCCGCAACTGAATAATATCATTTTCGGAATCAGCTCTGGTCAGTGCATCGAAAACACTGTCAAGATACTGGAGTTCTTCCTCGCCCTTTTCAATACGCAGGGTGAGCATCTCCTCAGCCTTGACGCATTTTTTATACTCAGTGTAATACTTTTGAGCATTCTGAGACGGTGATTTACGGGGATCAAGGCTGATCTCCACTGTAGGGCAGCTCTCTTCGTAGAAATTTTCAGCATATAGTACAGTATCACCTTTAACAATTCTGTAAATATTAGCAGAGATCAAATCACCGCAGAGCCTGAAATAATCCTTTTCGGCACACTCCGCAAGCTCCTCCCGCTGAACGGAAATCCTCCTTGCCACACGCTCCGTCAGATTTATCAGCAGCTTAAAAAGATCATTGGCGCGCTGCTTTGTCCGCTGAGCCTTGTCACGCTCAAAATAAAAATAATCAAGCAGCTCCGAAGCACTTGGCAGCTCCTTTGTATACATCATAGTACCAAACTGCGATAAACGAATGAACGAAAAATCCTTCAGCTGCCCCTCCTTTGTGCTTGCCGCCGAAAAACAACTCTCTCCCGATAAAAGCTGATCCCGTGTCCTCTTAATGATAAAAATCAAACGGTCAATCTGATCCTCGGTAATAAGATCGCTGTCAATATGAGAGCCATGTCCGGCAAAAAATGTCCATTCACGGGCAAGTATAGGAGAAATACCCTCAAATATCCGTATCAGAGCTTTTGACAGCTCAGCCGGATTCGCACTGCGGATGGCAGATCTCATCTCATCATCATCGGCATTAAGAAAATTGAGCCGGCTGTCACGGGGGGGTAAAGTATAAGGCATTCCGGGAAGCACCAAACGCTCACGGGACATTTCCCCGTCAACACGCTTTATACTGTCTATTATCCGTCCCTCTTGACTGATAATAACCAGATTGGAACAGCGACCCATAATCTCACATGCCAAAGTAACTGTTACTACATCCCCAAGCTCATTGACGCATTCAAAGTCAAGAAAAAGAATACGTTCCAAACCGTCCTGACGGATACCGAGCAATTTGCCGCCGCCGATATGCTTGCGCAGAAGCATACAGAACATGGGCGGGATTTGGGGATTATCAATGTTCTTCTCGGTAACGTGCACACGCGAACTGCCGGCATTTGCTGATATATAGAGCTTTTTGCTGCCACTCTTCGTCCTGACCGTTATGACGATTTCTTCCCTTGAAGGCTGATATATCTTATCGACACGACCGCCTATCAGCGCTTGAAGTTCATTTTTTACTGCATAGAGAAATGCTCCATCTAAAGCCATATAATCATTCCTTTTTACATTAATAAAGTTACTTATTAAACAGTATATATATTTCTATAAAAACAGATTCTTATTGAGGTCGGCACTGTATGCAAGCAGCTCAAAATCTACAGTTGTATCCAGTTTGTCAAGCTGTCCGAGTCTTTCTTTTTGAACAGATGCCGTTCTGTAATAATAGGGTGTCATAGAAAAAAGCGATTGTATATCTTCACGGTTTTCAAGCTGAATATGATAAGAAATTCTCTTCTTCTCTGCAAGCCGGAATCCGTTCAGCTCATACGGTTTTACCTGATTTTTATATGGTATATCGTAAATTGCCTGTTTAAGCTCCCATAAGTGATTCTCTGAGGGGATGACCATTATCATAATTCCGCCCGGTTTAAGGATCCGTTGAAATTCCTCACCGCAGTAAGGGGCAAAAAGCGTAATAAGCATATCACAGGAATTTTCCGCCGCCGGAATATGAAAAACACTGGCCGCCGCAAAAGTTATGTCCTTCTTCCTCTTTGCCGCCATTTCTACTGCAATTTTTGATATATCAATCCCATACATTTCCGCCGCCATATCTGAGCGATTCAACATATCAAATATTGCTGCTGTATAATATCCCTCTCCGCAGCCCGCGTCAAGAATAATACCGCCATTAAAGTTCCTAAGAACCATATCGCATAGTTCGTCACAAAGATGAGAATAATATCCTTTTTCCAGAAAATCACGCCGTGACTGCACCATAAGCTTGTTATCGCCATGAACCGTTTTGCCCATGTGACTTGAAAGCAAAAGATTCACGTATCCGCTTTTGGAGATATCGAAGCAGTGACGATTAGTACAGACACAGCTTTTTCCAGAAATATACAGCTTTTCTTCACATACAGGACAAGTAAAGATCTCCATTTATTCACCTCATACATAATCGCATGGATCAACAGACGACTCCGCAATTTCCACATCAAGATATGGGAATTTCTCCTCCAGAACGCGGCGGAGTTCCCACAAAACAATATTCTCCGTGTGAAAATGACCGCAGTCATAAAGGGTAAATCCCTTATCATTCGCCTTATTCCATATGTCGTGTTTTATATCGCCGGTTACCAGTGCATCGGATCCTTTTTCTATTGCAAGATCCAACATAGAGCCTCCCGCCCCCGAACAAACTGCAATCTTTTTTAACCGATTATTGCCGCGGCGATTCTTTCTGATATAGGTGCAGTTAAAAATTTCTTTGAGAATCTTCTCAAATTTAGCTGCCAGAATCATGTTTTTCAGTTCAACAATATATCCCAGCATTCTTCCGTCGCTAAGTTCTTCAAACGGCTGAGGAACTCCCGAAAATTCAAATCTTTCAGACAGCTTCTGAATTATGACGGAATTTGTTCCGCCCTCAGAAATATCAAGATTCGTATGCATGCAAATTGCCGCTATTTCGCAGCTTATAAGCTTATACACAGGATCGTCAGCAGTTATTTTTTTCAGCGGCTCAAATATAACAGGATGATGTGAAATTATTACATCTGCTCTCTTATTATCTGCCTCTTCAATCACTTCATTCGTTATATCGAGAGCTAACAAAACCTTTTGGAAAGAATCAAAGAAGGAGTTGACCAGAAATCCGGAATTATCCCAATTTTCTTGAGCGGAAAAAGGATATTTTTCATCCAGAAATGCGTACAGCTCATTTATATTTACAGACTTCGCTCCCTCCAAGACCTTTTTGCCAAGGCAGCGATAGTGAACAGATTCCTCAATTTTCCCCGATTTTTCAAGAGCTTCGCTCACCTTTTCAAGTCGTTCCGATTCACTTTGACGATATTTTCTCCCAAATTCGTCATTTTCATCAAAAAATCCAGAAACAGACTCCAACTCCGTCAGTTTGCTGTAAGCTTCAATGTCGCTTTCCGCACAAATGACTGTATAAAGCCTGCCGTTTACATCTGCCGCCTTCTCACTTTTTATCTGAATATTGGATTCATACAGCCATTTCCTGAGAATCTCCGGTTTTGTCATAGGCTGAAGAATCAGATTAACGCCGAAAAGCTCATAAGCTTTCGGTTTAAGTATTTCAATTATGGTCTCGCCGCCCATTCCGGCAATTATTATATCTGTTACTCCATCAAGATTTATATTTTCAAGCCCGTCAGACAGAACAAGCTCCGCATTGTCCGATATATTATATTTTTCTACAGTTTTTCGCGCGGATTCAAGAGGACCTTTTCTTATATCCGAAGCTATGACCTTGCTGCATTTTCCTGTTTTTATTAATTCTGCTGCGAGATAGGCGTGATCCGTCCCTACATCCACGGCAATTCCACGACCTGTAACCATTTCCGCACACATTTTCAATCTGTTATCAAGCATTCTTATACCTCATCCAAAAAAGTAAAAGCGTGCCGCAGTAATCGCAGCACGCCGAAAAATCATTACTTAGAAGCAAAATAAGCGTTGAGCTTTTCAACGAGAGCGTCCGGATCTGTTCCGTGAACGGCGCACGCATCCTCAATTGATTCCCCTCTTGAAGCGGGGCAGCCAAGACAGTGCATTCCTATTTCAAGAAAAAAAGGAGCAACTTCAAAATCGGCATCAAGAATATCCCCGATGATAGTTTCTTTAGTAACCTGCATTTTAATTCATCCTTTCAAGCATTTGAACGTAATAAGGGACGCTGTCCCTGTGACATTCTGCCAAAAGTATCTGATAGAAACTCACAGACGCAGCATACCGTCTCATTACATTTTCATACTTTAATAGCCCAAATCACAGACAGCAACTTCATTCTCATATCCGCCAACTCACAGATATGACGCTCACTGCGCGCACATTCAATGTCCTGCACCAGTGATTCTCCGGGCATAGCCGAAATATATCCGGCTATGCCAAGATGACTCATAACGATCAAGTCTCGTTCATTTTTGAAAAGCAATTACTGCAATAAACGGCTCTGCCTTCCTTAGGTTCAAACGGAACCTTTGCATCACCGCCGCATGATGCACATACAGCTGTGTACATTACCCTTTCTGATCTGCCTGAACCTTTTCTGGCATCACGGCATGCCTTACACCTCTGCGGCTCATTTACAAAGCCCTTCTCTGCATAGAATTCCTGTTCGCCAGCGGAAAAAATAAACTCATTTCCGCACTCCTTGCAGACTAATGTCTTGTCTTCGTACATTTTCGTATACCTCTCTTAATTTTTTTGGACCACGGTTGGACTTGCACCAGCACCTTTGAAAATCAACGCTCTTTTTAAGCTACACGGCCGCATCCGATCCGGAGAAACAATTGCTCCTCCGGAAAGAGAGTTACAAAACTATGTCAATTCGGATAATCCAATTTGACTAATTCACAAGATGATTTATTCCTCCGGATTTTTGGCCGCCTCTTCTTCAGCTGCTTTCAAAAGCGCTTCCATATCAAAGCTGAAATTATTCTTTTTAGGCGGAGGTGTCTGCTTAGGCTGAGGCGCAGGCGCAGGCTTACTGTATGAAGAACTTGCACTGCCGTTATTATATCCTGAATTTCTGCTTGCATACGAGCCTGACGAACCAATGCTTGCAAATGGATCGGAGTCGTCAACCACAGATTTCTTTGATGATGCTGAAGCTTTATTTGGTGTCTTTCCAAGATCAGAAAGGCTTGCCTTTGGTGCCTCTGTTGCCTTGAAGTCTGCCTTAGGAGCTTCTGCTTTCTTAACAGCATCTCCGGTACCAACAGATTTTTTAGCCTCTCCGATAATAAGCTGCGCTTCGCTCATCCGGTCAGTTGTCTGACTTGTAAGACGTCCGAGAACAGAAGATATATCGTTAAACTTTGTATTTACACTTTCAATTTCACTAAGAAGCTTTGATCTTATAGCAGACGTCATCTCATTAACCTTATCGGCATGTTTATTTGCATCGTCTACAGTCTGCTTAGCCTGATCGTTAGCTTCCTTAATGCAGACCTCGGCAGTAATATTTGCATCACTGATCGTTTTTTCTGCCTTCTCATTAGCCTCGCTTAGAATAGCCTCTGCCTTCTCATTAGCCTCGTTTACAGTCTTGTCGGCCTCAGTTTTTGCCTGAGTTTTCAGCATATTAACAGTCTTCTGTGCCTCTGCAAAGATAAGTCCCATCTGTGCGGTAGGATCATTTGCACTTTCTTTAAGAGAAGTAATTTCTTCATTAAGCTTAGCTATTTCAGCATCCTTATCCTTATTTATCTGAGCGATAGTGTTATCTCTCTCGGCAATCTCCTTGGCCTTATTTCCAAGCTCGCTTGTAAGTCTGGAGATTTCCTGTTTTGTCTTGGCAAGCTCAGCGTTATTTGCAGCCTGTGCAGGAGCGGATGTCTGAGGAACTGACGATGCTTTTGACTTAACATCCTTAAGCTCTGCTTTAAGCTTGTCGATTTCCTTTTTAGCCGCCTCAAGAGCCGCCGTTGCCTGAACATTCTGCTGAGGAACTGCTGTCTTAGAAACGGAAGCTTTCTTTTGTGCTTCCTGAAGCTCGGTCTTGAGCTTATCAATTTCCTTTTTAGCCGCTTCAAGAGCCGCTGCTGTCTGGGCATTAGACTGAGCTGCTGCCGCTGCTGCACCAGGACCGCCCGCTTTCAGCTGATTAATAAGACTTTGGTCGGAATCATGCTGCTTCTGAAGCTCTTCAACCTCTTTTTTGGCTGCTCTCAGCGCATTGTTTGAAGCATTAAGCTTTTCCTGAAGATTATCTATCTGATTACGGTATTTAATAATCTCCTGCTGATCCACATTGCTTACAGGCGCACCCTTTTTGATTTCCTCCTCCAAGGAAACGATCTTAGAATTAAGCTCCTCTATGTAAGTCAT
>CAJTWQ010000030.1:2911-23876 GCA_910579835.1 uncultured Ruminococcus sp. | reverse complement strand
AGGAGCTTGGTATTGAGGGACTTGTCGTTATCGGCGGAGACGGTTCGTTCAGGGGAGCTGCTGATTTATCGTCCAAGGGCGTTTTATGTATCGGACTTCCCGGAACTATTGATAACGATATTGCCTGCACTGATTATACTATTGGTTTTGATACGGCTATGAATACAGCTATGGAACTCATGGATAAGCTCCGTGATACTTCACAGTCGCATGATAGATGTTCTGTTGTTGAGGTAATGGGAAGAAATGCAGGTCATATTGCCGTTAATACAGGTATTGCCTGCGGCGCTACAGATATTATTACAGTAGAAGCTCCTTACGATCTTGACGTTATTGCAAAAACGATGCTGGAAAAGAGATCAAAGGGCAAGCAGTATTTCGTTGTTGTTGTTTCTGAGGGCGTAGGACATACAGAGGAGATCGCAAAGGTGCTTCAGGAAAAGACTCAGATTGAAACAAGAGCAACTATTCTTGGACATGTTCAAAGAGGCGGTTCGCCAACACTGAGAGACAGAGTAGAAGCTACAAGAATGGGATATTACGCTGTGGAACTTCTTGAACAAGGAATCGGAAACCGTGTTGTCGGTATTAAGGACAGTAAAATTGTTGATTACGACATTCAGGAAGCCCTTTCAATGAAAAAGGTGTATGATTCCGAGCTTCACCGTATTGCCGAGGAGATTGCATTCTAAGAATCTTTTGTAATAAAAAAATTTCTGTTTTGCATAGGTCAGACGTCTCAGTCTGTCGATTTCACTGCAATCAACAAAATACAGAAAGGCTCACAAGCCAAATAAAAGCCTGACAAACACATCTTTAACTAATGTGAATTGTCAGGTTTTTTAAAGTTCATAAATTTTTGATTTGGAGGCGGATAATGAAACTCATACATATATATTGCGGAAACGGAAAAGGTAAAACAACAGCCGCACTTGGTCTTGCATTAAGAGCAGCCGGTGCAGGAATGAGGGTTCATATCTTTCAGTTTATGAAAGGGAATCCGACCTCAGAGATTGAAAGCTTAAAATTTATACCGAATATTGCTGTTTCACGTCTGTCAAAGAATTTCGGGTTCATATCTTTAATGACAAATGACGACAAAAAAAAGATTACTATGTGTCATAATAATCTCTTAAAAACAGCGCATTCGCAAATTAACGGACAGCAATTCGATATGATAATCATAGACGAATTTTTTGCCGCATACAATTACGGTCTTGTTGATCGTGAGCTTGCAGAACATCTTGTACTTAACAAAGAAAAAAACTGTGAACTTATACTTACAGGACGTGATCCGTCAGAAAAATTTATTACTGCAGCTGATTATGTGAGTGAAATAAACGCAGTAAAACATCCATATAAAAACGGAATTTCAGCAAGAAAAGGGATTGAATATTAAATCTTTTAAATCTATATCGTACAAATCACATATATACTCATTTGAGAATACTTCCGGCGACTTTCCGCATTTATCGATTCTTCCTTCTTTAACACACACGGTAAAATCAGATATTTTTTCAGCAAGATTAAGCTCGTGCATGGACATAATGACTGCTGTATTTTTTTCGACGACAAGCTTTTTTAAAATCTTTATTAATTCAAGTTTATGACGTATATCAAGAAACGACGACGGTTCGTCCAGTATCAATATCTCTGGTTCCTGGCAAATTGCCTTTGCCAGGAGAACCCTTTGTTTTTGACCGTCGCTGATACAGGAAAAGTCTGTATTTGCCAGTTCCTCCGTAAATGTAAGTTTCATTGATTCTTTAATTTTGTTTTTGTCATTTTCAGACAAAATTCCCAATTGCCCTGTATACGGATACCGTCCAAGACTTATTACATCATAGCATGTCATAAGTTCAGTTTCTATTTTTGCAGTCGTAACGACCGCTATTATCTTTGCAAGTTCACAAGGTTTTATATTTTTAATATTTTTTTTGTCAATATATATATTTCCCAAAACAGGAAGAATCTGAGTCGAAAGAGTTTTTAGAATAGTTGATTTTCCGGCGCCGTTCGGTCCGATCAGCGTTACGATTTGTCCGCGATTTACTGAAATGTTTATATCACCAATAAGAACTTTTTTATTATACCCTACTGAAAGTCTTTCTGTGCGAAGAATTTCTTTATTCATTCCTGCCTCCTTATTCCGATTTTTTACGGCTAAGCATTATCCATATTACAACGGGAGCGCCAAAAATCGCCGTTACCGAGCTGATACTAAGCTCTGAAGGTGCAAATATTGTTCTTGCGATAATGTCGCAAACAAGGCAAAAGACCGCTCCGGCCAGAAAAGATGCAGGTATAATAACTTTCGGCTTAGACGTTCCAAAAAGTTTTTTTACAATATGAGGAACGGCAATTCCAACAAATGAAACAGGTCCTGCAAACGCAGTAACACAGGCGGAAAGCAAACTTGACAGCAGTACAAGTAAAGCTCTGAACGCTTTAATATTAACGCCTAAATTTTTTGCATAAGCTTCACCGAGCTGATAAGCTGAAATTTGCTTTGATATAAAAAATGCTATTAAAACAGAGAGAAAAACAACGCCTGCCATTATTTTTATGTCTGCCATGTCAATACCCGAAAAACTCCCCATTGACCAGTTATGAAGATTTACGATATTGGAATCGTCTGCAAAGGTTACGGCAAAATCAGTTATCGCTGAACAAATATATCCTATCATTACTCCGCTGACAATAAGTGCGGAGTTTTTTTTGACTTTTCCCGATACCGCGAGTACGATACCCATAGAAAGTATAGAACCGACAAATGCAGATAAAATAAGCTCTGCGGAATTGAGAATACTTCCGATTTTCAAAGAAAATATCATTGTAAATGCAACGGCAAGTTTAGCGCCTGAAGAAATGCCGAGTACAAAAGGGCCAGCAATCGGATTTGCAAAAAAAGTTTGGAGAAGATAACCGGAAACAGACAGTCCGCCGCCAAGAATCAGAGCTGCAAGCATTCTTGGCAGACGTATTTCCATAATAATATTTCGGACTGCGGTATCATGATTTTTTCCAAGTATTACTTTTGTTACTTCCTGTACGGAAAAAGCAACACTTCCCGAATATAAGCTTATAACTGCGATAAGAGCAAGAAAAATCAAAAGCAGTATAAAACAGGCTGTAAATCGCTTTTTTCTGTTCATATAATATACCTCAGCCTAGATGATAAATGTAAGTCGGTTCTTTATCGTAATTTTCTGTAAAAATGAGATGCATATCGGCTATCATGTCTGCTGACCCCGTTATCTGCTGAAACATATTTTTATCCGTACACCATACATTGTTATTTTTCACAGCCTTGAAATCAGCGAATAGACTATTCTTTTTGATCAATTCGTCAACCGACGATATACCGCCGTCAATTGCACTGTTGTATATAAGAAAATCAGCATCCTTTGCCAACGCATAAAAACTTTCAAACTGTATGTTCATTGTAGAAAGGGAATTGTCGTCTACATTAAGACTGTTTGCCGTAAAGACATTCTGCGCTCCTGCCAGTTCTATCATTGTAGAAACATAATCACCCGGCTTGTGGATATTGGCATAACCATTTGAAGTTATATGAAAAAACGCAGCTGATTTATTAGTTTTTTCATCATTAAGAACAGCCTCAAGAGCATGTATTTTTTTATCAAAAAAATTCTGTGCAGCTTCTCTTTTTCCTGTCAATAATCCATAAAGCTTGATCCATTCCATACGGCCAAGAGGATGAGATTCATAACTTGAACGTTCTACCATAACGGGAATCCCCATTTTTTCAAGCTGTTCACGGATTTTAGGACTATGATATATCATAGTGGATTCTATGGCAAGACTGCAGTTTTCATCTATGATAAGCTCATAGTCGGGGGCGGAGTACTTTCCTGCGTAGAGAATATCACCTCTGTTAACAGCAGATTTGATTTCAGGCAAAACCCAGTCCTTTTCCATAGTCGACGTGAACCTTATACTATCAAGAGCGTCAATTCCGCTGAACAAGTCCATAGCAGATGATGCCGCAAGATAAATATTATTTGCAGGCTGCCTTATTATCTTTGCAGAATCAGGTACATTTGGCGGAATTTCACTGTTTTCCGGGATCAGAAGATATTGTTCATCATCTCCTATCGTAATCAGCGAAATATCATTTTCGTAATAATCAACAGAAAACATTTCTGCATACTTGATCTCCATACTTCCCGTTTTCTTCATATCAAGAAAATTATCAGGAGTTTTTTTAGAAGAAGTACACGAAGAAAATGTTATTATGAACATAATTACCGAAACAGCTAATATAAATCTCTTCATCAGCTTTTAGATTTTATTGACGCAGAATCAAAATAAAGGGTATATTCAATTTCATGCGGCGTACTCATAGCAGTTGTATTTGCTGAAACAGGCATATTTTTATCAAAATACAGAACAGGTATCCTGAATGATGAATTGCCCTCAGAGCTTAAAAGTTCATATTTTTCATCGTCAACAATCATGTAGTCGTAGTTAGAACTGCTCCAGACAATTTCAGCAAATACCTTTCCGTTTTCAACAGTCAACTTTGCCGGAGATTCTACATAAGCTTTACCTGAACCTCCGCTTAAAACTGCGTCAACCGTATATTCTCCGTCTATCAGTCCGAGACTTTCAGATGTAGCGATGCTGCTTTCTAAATATGCGTCTATGGGCAGAGAATCAGCACGGAATACAAGTATTCGGTCATACCACTGTTCCTTCTTTTTACTAAATGCAGAACATTCAACCGCCATATCGAGAGCTTCTACCGGAACAGTAAAAGCATGCTCCCCATTTTCGTTTTCCTCAAAAGAAATATACTCACTTTCAGATGCATTTTCACCTTTACCCATAAAAAGATAAAGATATCCCTTTCCATTCATAGTCATAACAGCTGTCATTTTTCCGTTTGAAACAGTCAATTCACACTTTGAAATTTTAAACATTGAAGAGCTTGAATCAACGCTGATTTCATAAGTGCCGTCTTTCAGATCTGTTCCGTAAATCGGATCAAGATTTTCAGTATTTATTTCAACTTCAGGAGCTTTGTCTTCGCCACCTGCAACAGCGTTTGTTGCAGCGTTAGAACTATCCGTTCCGCTGCTGTTTTCAGAATTTCCAGAACCGCATCCTGATAATGAAAACAAAAGCAATGCGGATAAGATAATAGCGGCAGTTAATTTTTTCATGTAATATCATCCTTTCAGAAGAGGCGGTAGGGCTTCACCATGCCGCCGAATTTATTATTTAAGCGAATCTATTGCAGCCCGTGCATGGTCAACATAGATCTTCCTTATTTCCTCGTTTTCTCCAAGACCTCGAAGAAGACACTTAACCTCATATCCTTCATTCTCCAAAACCGTTTTCCATGAATCCTCCTCATCGCCTGCCATATCATTATTTGCATGATCACCAGCAACAACCATCAGAGGTTCAAGAACAACTTTTTTGTAGTTTCCGTCTTTTAACTTTGCAAGAATATCTTCAAGAGAAGGTTCCGCTTCAACCGTTCCGATAAAATAATTCTCATATCCGTCAGCGGTAAGCCTATCCTGCATTTTTTGGTATACCTGATTAGCATCATGCTCCGTACCATGTCCCATAAAGCAGATTGCGGTTTCACCGTCGTCAAATTCAGATGTCCAGTCTACTATTGCTTTTTCTACTCTCGAAAAGTCCTCATCGCTTGTAAGAAGAGGATCTCCGAACACAACTTGCTCAAAAGCATCGGAATATCCTGCAACCTTTTCTACGATTTCTTCATATTCAATACCGTTCATAAGATGTGTAGGCTGAATTACAAGAGTTTTTACCTCATTATCAACAGCTCTTTTTAAAGCCGCTTCAATATCGTCAATCAGAATTCCGTCGCGTCTATTGATATGATCGATAACGATATTAGCGGTAAATCCGCGTCTTACTGAATAATCCGGAATTGCGGCTTCAACATCATTTTCTATTGCGCCAATTGTCAGACGGCGGCTGTCATTAAAGCTTGTACCGAAGCTAATAACAAGAAGCTCATTATCGCCAATACCGTCTTCATTTCTTATTTTATCAAGCGATGCGTCTCCTGTATTGTAATTCTCATCTTCCTCAGATGTGTCATCAGGAACTTTCGTAGTCTCCTCAGATGGTGCGGAAGATGAGCCTTCATTCTTTTCACTGCATCCGACAGCCATTAAAGCTGTCAGTGAAAGCGCAGTCAGCGCAGAACATATTTTTTTAAATTTAATCATACATTTTCCTCCGATTGATACATTCTTTCAATCAAAGGCATTGATAATCAAAAATGCTCTCTCACCGAACCGGAAAGAAAGCACAGCAAACAAGACCCCACCCAAAGCAGCGTCCTAAAGCGTACGATCAATACCTCGTGATCTGGAATATTATTCCTGTACTGACTTACGGCAGGTTTCCTGACTTCAGCATCAACATTTACGACCGCCTTCCCAGCATACGCCAGTGACATAATGACCATAAACTCCTCTTACACAGTGACGAGATCGTACAGGATTTACACCTGTTTCCCTTTTACCCTCAGTCACTGCCTAAGCAGTACGAGGCACCGTAAATCTATTCAGTTGTCAGATGTTATGTACACAAATCCAGTATTAATTATACCATCTATAATTAAAAAATCAAGTCTTTCACTAAAAAATCGTAAATTTGTATAAATAAATCCATTTTTATACTGTTGATTTAGCACACTTTCAGTTATTCATTAATATTTGTCTAATGTCGACTGTACTACGAAATATCTTGCATATCGAAAGTTTTAGCGCAGGAGATTCAGTTCTATTTTCAAAGAGCAATTACACTCCCCTTGAAGTTTGCAACTATGCAGACGATCAGCTAGTCAATCTTTTCCGTTACTCAAAAAAAATTTAAGATATGATAAAAGCACGACAGCGAACCATATACAATCTATTCAAGAAAATTAAACTTTGGCTTTTAGAGAATATCTGCGCTGCTCTTGAATATGAAATTGCTGCCTTTTTTATCATAAATACACCACCGATTTTTAGGCAGAAACCATATAGAAAGAAAACTTCATAGCATTTCTGATGTTTGTCAGAAGTGTTACGGAGTTACTTTTAATGTTTGTTAGTTCGGCAAATTGGAAGTTATCTATCAAATATATTTATCTATTTTAGATTGTTCTATTACTTGATTACCTATTATAGTGATGGCTTTTTTAGAACAGTTACTAAAACATCTGTAACATCCCATACAATTATTTTGCGGTACGGGCTTATTATTTAAAATTATGATGTTTTTCATAGGACAAATTTCAGCGCATATTCCGCAAGAAATACATTTATTGTAGTCAATCTTCAATTTGTCTTTTAATTTATAAGGCTTACCATAAAACCATAATCTTTGCCCCAAAAGTCCAGCAAGATGATTTATAATTGAAAGTCCGTCATGGCAATGCCTTCCGTTCTGCAAATTAATAACGGATTGTTTAATTTTCAAATCCGCTTCTTTAACAATTTGAATATTCTTTTCAAGTGGCTTTTTAAGTGCTTTCACATCTCCAATGCAATCTGGCATTTTAAGATGTAAAGCGCCTAAAATATTAGCGCCTAATTTTTTGAATATCCTTGCCGAACATCCCGCTCCATCACCGCTAAATAAGCCCATTGTTACTATAATAAAAATGTTTTTGCCCTTAAAGATTTTGGGATTAGCGTTTATAAATTCACGAACAATCATAGGTAAGTCGCTGTAATAGATAGGGTAGCCAAAAACAATATCGGAATTTTCTTTTATCTTTTGAACGGAAATGGCATCTTCAATAGAATATATTTCTGGTTGAAATCCATTATTATAATAGCCTAAAAATTGACTAACGCAATACTGTGTATTTCCTGTCGCACTAAAATATATACCTATCATTTTCCATTACCTCCTAAATTATAACCTGTTGCTTGCTTTATATTTTAATTATAACAAGCCTTTATAAAAAAGCCAAGCAGTTTCACGGATAAGCCGCAAAACTGCTTTATTACTATCTGCTTTCATCAATAGGCTCTTTTTTATTTTAAGTAAATTTTTTATTTTATGTGACAGTCTATAAAAACGATTTATTCCTTAGCTATAAGCTCTCTGTACATATCGATATAAACATCCGCAGAATTCTGCCAGCTATAATCGCAGTTCATTGCACGCTTAACAAGAGAATCCCACACATCCTTATTTTCATAATCCGAAACAGCACGCTCTACAGCATTAAGCATATCATTAGCGTTTATTGTCTTAAATGTAAAACCGTTGCCGTTGATTCCGCCATTATCTCGAACGGTATCTCTCAGTCCGCCTGTTTCGCAGACTATAGGAATGGTTCCGTATCTCATTGCAATCATCTGTGCAAGACCACAGGGTTCACTCTTTGAAGGCATAAGAAACATATCGGCTCCGGCGTATATCTTATGAGATAACTCAGGAAAAAAGCCAAGGGTAACTGATACACGATTCGGGAATCTTGCGGCCATTTCACTGAAAAAACTCTCATAGATTTTCTCTCCGCTTCCGAGAATTGCAAACTTTATCCCCATACTCACCATTTCTTCAAAAACGCCGCGTATAAGGTCAATTCCCTTGTGATTTACAAACCTTGTAACAATTCCAATCAAAGGTTCTTCACCTTCATCAAGACCGAGTTCATTAAGGAGAGCCAGCTTACAGTAATCTTTGCCTGATGTATCCTTCGCAGAATATCGTTCAATAATAACCGGATCTGTCTCAGGATCGTAACGTTTTGTATCTATTCCGTTAAGAATCCCCATAAGTTTGTACTGCTTTGTCACGAGAATTCTGTCAAGACCGTGCGCATACCAAGGATCAAGTATCTCCCATGCATAGCTTGGACTGACTGTAACAATCTTATCAGCAGTTTCAATGGCTCCTTTCAGCATATTAACATAACCGTCGTAATCAAGCAGATTGGCATTATACGCTGGAATTCCCATCAATTCGCCGAGCACCTCTCTTCCGTATTTTCCCTGATACTCAATATTATGAATTGTAAAAACGGTTTTTATTCCGTCATAGCCCTGCTGATACTTGTAATAAATATTATAATAAACAGGAATCAAAGCAGTCTGCCAATCGTTGCAGTTAATAACATCAGGAGTAAATTCAATATATTTAAGCATTTCCAATACAGCCCTGCTGAAAAACACAAATCGCTCGCAGTCATCATAAAATCCGTAAAGCCCGTCTCTTAGATAATAATACTCGTTATCAATAAAATAGTATGTAATATCTTCCGTTACCGCAGTAAAAATACCGCAGTACTGCTTCCGCCATGAAACGTCCACCGTTATATTAGTAAGAAATCTCATTTGTCTGCGCAGTTCCGGATCGATTGCCTTATACAATGGGGTAACCACCCGACAGTCATGTCCTTTAGCATTTATCGCCTTAGGAAGAGAACCGACCACATCAGCGAGACCGCCTGAGGCTGCATACGGAACAGCCTCGCTTGCGGCAAAAAGAATCTTCATACTCTATCACCGCCGTTAAATTTTTCCGTTTTTATTTATATAAAGCGGATACGATTCAGAACCAGTCAATACCTTTTCATCGCTTATCTCAACATTTTTATCGGTAATAACAGAACTTATATTGCACTTGTTCCCAACCTTTGTGCCCTGAAGGAGCACACAGTTTTTAACAACTGCACCCTTTCCGACCTTTACGCCTCTGAACAGGATAGAATTTTCTACATTTCCCTCAATAATACAGCCGTCTGCAATAAGAGAATCCTTTATGTTGGATTCAAGTCCGTACTTAGCCGGACCGTTATCGCCGACCTTTGTATAAACCGGCATATTCTCCCTGAACAGTGCAGATCTTTTTTCTTTTTCCAACAGCATCCTATTAGCGTTATAGTAGCTCTGTATACTGTCAATTCTTGTGAAAAACTCCTTATGCTCATAACCCATAATCTTATATTCGTCCTTTTTACCCTGAAGTATTTCCCTGGTAAAGCTGAACTGATTTCGGCTTGCAGCATCGGAAACTATCTTCTTTAAAAATTCCTTGCTGATTATCATCATTTCCATCCAGATATTGCATTCTCCGGAAATTTTCGGTGCAACCAGCACATCCTTGAGACAACTATCCTCGTCAAACTCCAGAACAGTAGTCGACGTATTTTTTTCTCCGTCATATAAACCCTTACTGTAAATAAGAGTAATATCGGCACCTGACTTCTTATGCTCTTTAAGCACAGGATCAAAGTCAATAGTTGTGACAACATCACAATTTGCCATGATCACATACTGAGCCTTTGAATGCTCCACAAAGCTCCAGACATTGTTAAGAGCATCCAGACGTCCCTTGTATATACCTCCCATCTGGCTGTAAGGAGGAAGCAGATGCAGACCCCCTTTTTTGCGCGATAAATCCCAGTCACGGCCTGAACCAAGGTGATCCAGCAGAGAACCGTAATTTGACTTTGTAATAACGCCAACCTCGGAAACACCGGAATTTACCATATTTGAAAGTGGAAAATCTATTAGCCTGTAACGGCCGCCGAACGGAATCGATCCCATGGTTCTCTGCTTGGTAAGTTCACTGACATAGGCGTCGTGCATACTTGCAAAAATAAGTCCTAAAACATTGTAATTAACACTCATACTAAAACTCCTCCGATCAAATATTGTCACCGATTATCTGCTTAGGCTCCACTACCTTATTTGCAGAAACGGTAACATTATGACCGACCACGGCAATGCCCCAGTCGTCCCTGTTTTCAACGTTTTCCGGACTCGTGCCAACCTTGGCTCCGCCCTCTATAATGCTGTCCTCTCCTACTATTGCATATTCAACCACAGCACCGGATTTGATAACAGTTCCGGGCATAACAATACTGTAATTTACGGTTGCTCCCTCCTCAATAGTAACGCCTGAAAACAGAATAGAGAAATCAACAGTTCCGTCTATTTCGCTGCCCTCAGAAATCATAGAATTCTCTATATTTGCGTTACCTCCGATATACTGAGGAGGCATATAGTTGTTTCTGGAGTAGATTTTCCAACTGGGATCATACAGATCAAGAGGAACGCTGGGACTAAGAAGATCCATATTCGCCTCCCAAAGGGAATCAAGAGTTCCTACATCCTTCCAGTAACCTTCAAATTCGTAAGCAAAAAGACGCTGATTATCACGAAGCATAGAAGTTATAATATCTTTTCCGAAATCCTTGGACCATTTTTCACCTCTGTCACGTTTAGCGTTGGCATCCTCTTCATTTTCAATGAGGTACTTGCGAAGCTTATCCCAACTGAAAACATATATGCCCATTGAAGCAAGAGTAGACTTTGGTTCCTTGGGCTTTTCAACGAAATCGACAACCTTGTTCTGATCGTCACAAATCATTATTCCGAAACGCGAAGCCTCTGCTCTGGGAACATCAATAACGGAGATAGTGCAGTCTGCATTATTTGCAACATGAAAATCCACCATTTTGGAATAGTCCATTTTATAGATGTGATCGCCTCCGAGCACAACAACATACTCGGGATCATACCGCTCAATAAACCGCATATTCTGATAAATTGCATTAGCTGTTCCCTCGTACCATGATGCGCCTGCCTGAGTCTCATAAGGAGGCAGAACATGAACGCCTCCGTTCATTTTATCCAGATCCCAAGGCTGTCCGTTGCCAATATATTCATTAAGAACAAGGGGCTGATACTGTGTAAGCACACCCACCGTGTCAATACCGGAATTCGTGCAGTTTGAGAGCGGAAAATCAATTAGACGATATTTTCCGCCGTATGAAACCGCCGGCTTTGCAACGTTTTTTGTCAGCGCATAAAGTCTGCTTCCCTGACCGCCGGCAAGAAGCATTGCAACCACTCTTTTTTTAGTATACATATAGTATTCCTCCTGAAAGTTTCGGAATTTGTTTTAATTGGACAATATATTTGTATTTTCAATTGACCTTGCCGATAACTGAATCCAAATACCTTTAATAACAAATATATCTGAGAATTTTTTTCCTTGGCTCGTCAGAATTATCACTAAAATCCAAACATATTTCCTGCTAAAACAAATTCTTATTATATGATTAATTATTTATCATTTACTGATTCTGCTGCTTTTTTTCTGGTTCTTTTAGGTTTTTCTGAAATTTCCGGATCTGTTTTTACCTTAGGAGTTCTTTTCTTCACCGGAGTATATTTAAGATAAATTACCGAAAGAGGCGCCAGCGTCATGGAAATGCTTTGATCGTGACCGTGCATTCCCTCGTTTTCGGTCTTGAAGGTCTTTTCCGTTATGCCAGATCCGCCGAATTCTTCCGCATCGGTGTTGAACATAAGCTTATATTTTCCTTTATAAGGCACGCCTATTCTGTAATCACGCCTCTCAACCGGCACAAAATTACATACTGCAATTATCTCATCGCCGCTGTCGTCAATTCGTCTGAAAGCAATAACGCTCTGCTTGTAGTCATCGTTAGAGATCCAGCAGAATCCTCCCCAAGAATCATCGTTCTGCCAGAGCGGAGAATTATCGGCATAAAATTTATTGAGCTTTTCTGAAAATTTCAGCAGATTTTTGTGAGAATCGTAATCCATGAGATCCCAGTCCAACTGTGTCTGATAATTCCATTCATTCATCTGTCCGAATTCCTGCCCCATAAAGAGAAGCTTCTTTCCGGGATGTGCCATCATATATGCCAGAAAAGCACGGTATGAAGCAAATTTTTGATTATAATCGCCGGGCATTTTATTAATCATGGAACACTTTCCGTAAACTACCTCGTCATGAGATATAGGAAGTATATAATTCTCAGAAAATGCATAGAAGAATGAAAAAGTAAGTTTATCATGATTAAATGAACGATATATCGGATCAAGAGACATATAACTGAGCATATCGTTCATCCAGCCCATATTCCACTTGAAATTGAAGCCAAGACCGCCTATGTCCGTAGGCTTTGTTACCAATGGCCACGCCGTAGATTCCTCTGCAATCATAAGAGCGTCCGGATGCTTGGAGAAAACTGCCTCATTAAGATGCTTCAAAAACTCAACTGCCTCCAAATTCTCATTTCCTCCGTAAATATTAGCGCACCATTCTCCGTCGCGCCTGTCATAGTCAAGATAGAGCATGGAAGCAACCGCATCTACTCTCAGTCCGTCAACATGGAATTCATCGAACCAGTAATTTGCGCTTGAAATAAGGAAAGAGCAGACCTCGGCCTTTCCGTAATCAAACACTCTGGTCCCCCAGGCTTTGTGCTCCCTCTTACGCTCGTCTGTATATTCATAGCAGCAGGTACCGTCGAATTCATAAAGTCCTGCGCCGTCCTTTGGAAAATGAGCCGGCACCCAGTCCAGAATAACGCCGATGCCTGCTTCGTGGAACATATCTACCATTTTCCTGAAATCGTCCGGAGTTCCGTAACGTGAAGTAGGAGCAAAATATCCTGTTACCTGATACCCCCATGAACCGTCAAACGGATACTCGGTAAGCGGCATGAATTCTATATGGGTATAGGACATCTTTTTAAGATAAGGAATAATATCACCGGCAAATGTGATATAATCAGTAAATTCACGCTCATCACTTCGTTTCCACGAGCTGAGGTGGACTTCATAAACATTAACCGGACTTTTATATATACTTTTTTCTTTTTTAGCTTCATACCATTTATAGTCGTTCCACTCATAGCTGCTTTCAAAAATCTTTGTAGCCGTACTGGGACGCGTTTCAAAATGAGTCCCGTAGGGATCTGATTTTAAGATTATTCTTCCGTTCTGCGTTTCAATACTGTATTTATATGCGTCGAACTGCTTCAGTTTAGTGATATCAGCCTCCCACACGCCGTCGGCAATAAGCTTCATGGGATTTTTTGTACGATCCCATTCATTAAAGTCGCCAACAACGGATACGCTTTTGGCATTAGGAGCCCAAACCTTAAAATTGAATGTATACCCTCTGCCCTTTTTCTTAGAATGAACACCGAAAAATTTATAAGCCTCGTAGTTTTTTCCCTGATAAAACAGATACAGCGGAAAATCATTTGGATTTGAGTTATTATTACCTGACATAATTTAGCCTCCTTTGCTATTATCATTTTAACAGAAAATGAAAAAATATTCAAGTTTTTTTGGGAAATCGGTCAAAAATTCAGACGATATGCTAATTATCACTGTATATATTAGTGCATTTTGCCATACTTCATCATTTTACATATCAGCAAAATGCACACATAATACAAAGACAGTCCAAATATTTCAAGATGCAACCGCCTGTTTAATATCTTTATCATGTGCGGATATTAAGGCAGTTTTTTCTTCTAACAAGAAAAATGCACAGGAATATTATTCATGGCAAGCCGTTTTGACACAGCCAAAAACTATTTTGCAGCAGTTTTCGTTACGCGAACACCTATAACAGTCACATCGTCATTTCTTACGGCAGGATTGAATACCTCAGATTTCATACAGATTTCATCTACAATCATCTTCAAATCTCCGCCTCCCAACAGCAGTTCCTTGATATAACTATAGGCGTTTTCACTGATTCCATCTGAAAACATTATGATAACATCACCGTCCTCAAAATCGTAATTTTTAGAAAAAGTATCAGACTGTTCATATATGCCGATAGGGAAAGTAGGAGAAGTTATTTTCATGACACTTCCCCTATGACGGATAAGAGTGGCTGTGGCTCCCGATTTTATCACAGTTAATTCGCAGCTGTCAAGATCAATCCTAACAGCGTCCAGGGTAGCAAATGTTTCCTCGCGCGATTTTGTCAGCATAATTGAATTTATAAGCTTTATAGCCGAGGAATAATTGACTCCGCTGCTTATAAGACGCCGGAACATTCTCACCACCATCCTCGATTCGACCGCAGCATTTTTACCGCAGCCCATTCCATCAGAAAGAATAACGTAGCTGACTCCTGTACCATCGCTGAAAATCATTGATGTATCACCGTTTTCCTTTGAATTATCAGCACAAATTGAAGCTCCGTAGACTTCAAGGGAATATTCTGGACGCTCGAAAAGCCTTATCCTCACCTCGCGGCCTGAATTAACCATTCCGGCACTGTCAAGGGAAAGATGCAGTTCGTCAGAAACAAGATCTCTGATTCGATCACATCCCTCCGGAGCATTCGCATAGCTGAAATAAATTTCAGCCATAAGCCTGTTGCGTGAATTGTAATAAGCGATTACATTGCTGGGCTTCATGCTGAATTTAACAAGCTTATCACGGATATTCCGGCTTATCGGTTCTGAATACCGCACATCCATTCGTTCCCCCGCCGTCTCAGCCACCTCTTCAATAATTTTTATCTGCTCTGAAAGCAATTTTCTGCTCTCTGAGAAACGCATTTCCAAAAGCTTGGCAGTCGCTCTTTCTCTCGCTCTTCTCTCAAAAGTCTCTCTCAGCTCATTCTTGTGCAGACAGTCGTCCAGTTCAAACGGAAAACTTTCACGGGAAAATTCGCTCATTTGTGCCAGCCTGCGAAATCCCCTGACCGTATTGTCATAGTCGTTTTTCCAGCAGTTAAGGCGCCGGAAACAGCGGCTGCATACATCATTTGAATTATCCGGAATCTCATCTTTTTTTTCAGCGTTTTCAGATATTATCCCGGCAATCTTTTCGGATTCAGTTCTTAAATTTCCTATAGAATCTGACAGAAAGCTCATCCTTGTACAAAGGATCTCCGGGAATGCAGCAGAGGAAGCGTCTCCTGTAATGATCCATTTATCGGAATAGTAAGGAGCAAGAAAACGAAATATTGCCGTGCCGCATACAATATTAAACATACTGTTCATACTCTCTGGGTTGACGCCTGTCAGAATCATCAGCATAAAATTTAATCCTGTAAAAAATCCGGCTGCCACATTAATGCGCTGTCTGTAAAGATAACCTGTGAGAAGTCCCGCTGCCGGAAGAAGCACCACCGTCATTCCGCATGAAGTTGAGGATAGAAAGGCTCCGCAGGTGGTAAGAGCACCGCAAAGAACTCCTCCCGTATATCGATAAAAGTATGCTCCGGCAAGAGTTACGGCTGCTCCCAGAGCAATTCCTCCGTTAACAATAGGCAGTTCCACAGAACATAAAGAAGCAATCATCAGCGTATACACAACCGCATAGGAACAGCCGGACGCAGAGCAAAGATCTGCCGCACGCCTCATACGAAAACCCGAAATTATCAGCGCTATGGAATAGGCGGTATATCCGGCAAGAGCTGCATAAAGCAGATAGAATATCAGTTTATACAGCAGTTCGCCTATTACGGCGGAAACTGCGGCTCCTGATGCAAAAACAGCGCAAAACGCAGATATTCCGCATATTTTAGGATCGTTCTTCGGTTCGACAAACATTTTAACAATTACGATCAGAAGAGCGGCTGTGATCTTCACGATATTCCGTCCTACACTTCCCTGAATAATGCTCCGTACAAGCCCTCCGGTAAAAACAGCTGCTGAATATGATAAATTCAATCCTCCGGCAAGAGAAACATCAGCAAAGGAGGCGGCTCCGGCAACATTTGCTCCGGAAAGTACCCATCCCGCCCCTAAAGAAAGAAGAAAAGCCCCTGCCGATGCAGCTGCCGGGCTTTTCATTATTTTTTTAACATTGTTTTTTTTCAACATCCATACCACCTCAGAGATAATAGTAATCCACGCACGATCACCGTCTACTATAGATTATACCATTATCCTTTGGCGAAGCCTGTCGTATCTTCGTCGTGCCCGAATCAATTAACAGTTTTTTTCAGGAGCTTTGAAAATTCGGTCAACTGTGTCATATCAAGCTCCTCTATCCGAGAGCTTTCGCTTAGCCCAAGCGCCCGAAGAACCGTATATATATTATTCTTCGGAATATTCATCATGGATGATACAGCATTTGCCGCCGTTTTTCTGCGCTGAGAGAATCCGCTCTTAACCATTTTGAAAAAAAATTTTTCATCATTTTCATTCAAAAGAGGAACGTTTCTTGGCTCGATCTTTATAACCGCCGAATCCACATTCGGAGACGGCATAAAGCTTCCCCGCGACACACTGAAAAGCTGTTTAGCAGTTCCGTAATAGTTAACAGCAACCGTAATTGCTCCAGACTCTCTGCTGCCGACCTTGGCGCAAAGGCGCTGTGCAGCTTCTTTCTGAACCATTACTGTAATTGATTCAACAGGCAGCCGGCTCTCCAAAAGCAGCATAAGCACAGGCGAAGTTATATAATAAGGAAGATTGGCACAGACTGCTGTTTTAAGCCCGGAAAATTCTTCTTTTATGATGCGTTGAAGATCACACTTCATAATATCCTCGTTAAAAATCTTTATATTGTTAAATTCATGAAGCGTTTCTTCAAGAACAGGCATAAGCCTGCTGTCGATCTCAACGGCACAGACCTTATCAGCGCGGCGTGCAAGCTCCGCCGTAAGAACACCGATGCCCGTTCCGATCTCAATTATGCCGAAGCCCTTTTCCGCATTGCCGTTTTCAGCTATTTTAGGGCAAATATCAGGATTAATAATAAAATTCTGTCCCAATCCCTTTGAAAAACTGAATCCGTGACGTGAAAGGATTTCTTTTATTGTTCCTATGTTTGTAAGAATCATTTTTTCTTCTCCTGTATTCCGTGCCGTTCCTTCTGTGAGAACTCAGCTTGCTTGGCATCGTTCAACTTCTCCATACTGCTCACAAGATAGTCTGCCGAACGATAGGCATGCTGAAAATCCATATCTCCAAAGTAAAATTTAAGATCGACAAATTCACCATCAATTATAATATCCATCTGCCTTATCTGCCGTCCAGGATGCTTTTGAGCCGCATATCTGATATATTCGTCTATCTCACTGCGGTTTATTTTTCCGCCTTTGACGTTAATTTTCATAATTTACCTCCGGTACTGTGCACAGACTGTGAGCCAGCACAGCCTTTGCCAGAATTTTTTCACCGTCATTTCCAATATATATGACAGACTGTCCGTCGGAAACTGCAAGTCCGCCATTTTCCAGCAACAAATAATCCTGAACGCCACATCTCACAACAGTCTCCTCTCCGTCGGGCGAAACTTTTACCAATTCACGGCTTCGCGGAAATATACTGGGGTTCTTATCACCTTTAGCAGAATTTTCACGCTGATTTTTCCCCGCTTCGATCAGCCTGCCCTCAAAAAACAATTCCTTTTCCGACTTCTGTATGCTTTTCACATCGCTTCTTTTCCCTCCGTCACGAAGCGGTTCTCCGCCGAAAATTACGCTGAATGCATTAAGGAATCCGCCTATAGCCTTAATAATTCTGACAGGAAAAAGCAGTATATCTTTCCACAAAGACGTTTTTTTATTTTCCTGCTTATAAGGCTGCCTGATAAACCAGAGATTACCGTCGCTATCCCTCCGCGGAGATATAATATCAGATTTTTTATCTGAATATATCTCATCCATTGTCCCGAATTTCATATTAATAGACAGCACAGCCCCAGGTGAATAATGCATATCCCTGTCTGATACGGCAATGCCTTTTGACGTACAGAGAAGCTCGCCGCTGTCCGAATCAGACCATGACGGAGCTGTTTCAACAGAATCCCCCTCCGTCAGTTCACTGCATCCGGTTTCAGGATCGTAAATAGCAATGTGTCCGCCCATTTCTGCCGCAATCTGACTGCCATTATAAGAAATACGTCCGATTCCGGCATTCATAGCAGTATAAATGTGTTCCTCGGCAGCCTTAGGATTATCAAGATTTTTACGGTAAATAGCTCCCATTTCACCTAAAATCATAGAATAGACAAGTCCGCGTCCGTCCCATTCAAGACCGTTAATACTGTAATCAGATGCTTCTGAATCACTGAAGTTCCTTAGAGTACCTGTGAATTTTGCACCTGTCCCCGTGTACTTCCATTCCTTATTATGATTAATAGTTCTCACTGTTTCAGTATAATGTGCCACTCTTTCGCTGGGAAGTTCACGAACTTTGCCGCCTTCACAAATATACATCTTATTTTCCGAAATATAAACAATTCTCATTTTTTCACCCCGTTTATTATACTAATAACAGCTTCCGCACATTTCATTCCGTCCACCGCTGCTGAAATAATACCTCCGGCATAGCCTGCACCCTCTCCGCATGGATAAAGACCTCCCAAGGATAATGACTGCATATTCTCTCCCCTGTTGATACGCACCGGAGAACTGCTTCGGCTTTCAATTCCGGTCAGTACCGCTCCAGGATCGTCAAAACCCCTTATTTTTCGTCCCATTTCAGGTATTCCCAATTTCAGCGATTCACAAACAAAATCAGGAAGATATTCAGCAGGATCAGCTTTTTTTACTCCCGGAATATATGATGGTTTGACCTTATTATCTCCTGAATTTCCCAGAAATTCTCCGACTGTAATAATCGGTGCATTGTAGTCTGAACCGCCGGCAGTAAATGCCTTTTCCTCAAGCCGGCACTGAAAATACATTCCTGCCAAAGGATGGCTGCTGCCGTAATCCTCCGTATTTATATTAACCAGCAAAGCGCTGTTTGAGTTTTCAGCATTACGCTCAAAGCAACTCATTCCATTGACTGCCAGCCGCTTTTCCTCTGATGACGCCGCTACTACCTCTCCGCCGGGACACATACAAAACGTATAAAGCGTACGTCCGTTAGGAAGATGAACGGCAAGCTTATAATCGGCGGATTTCAACGCCGGATGACCTGCAAAATCGCCGTACATGGCTCTGTCAATATCAGTTCTTCTGTGCTCGATCCTTACTCCCACCGCAAAATTTTTTTGAGAAAGACTTATATTTTTCTCATATAATAGCTCAAAAACATCTCTGGCGCTGTGGCCGGATGCAAGTATCAAATGATTGGATTTAATGGTATAAAAATGTCCGCCCCGTTCGTATGAAACAGCAGAGACAAAGCCATTTTCTGTCTCATATCCACAAAATCTCGCCCCGAATCTAACGTCGCCTCCAAGATCAGAAACACGCTCCCTGAGACGTTTCACCACACCTCGCAGTCTGTCGGTCCCAATATGCGGCTTTGCCAAATAAAGAATTTCCTCAGGCGCACCGAATTCCACAAGCCGTTCCATAATCCAGCCTATACGTCTGTCCTTGGTCCCGGTGGTAAGCTTGCCGTCGGAAAATGTTCCTGCGCCTCCCTCGCCAAACTGAATATTACATTCTGTATTAAGTCTGCCCGATGTCCGGAATTCCTCCACCGCCTTAACACGTGAATCAACATCCGCTCCTCTTTCAAGAACTATTGGCCTTGCTCCTGACATTGCGAGAACCAAGGCGGAAAACATTCCCGCCGGACCGAAGCCGACAATCACAGGTCTGGAAATATCTGCCGAAACCCGGTCGATTACATACTGATATTTTTCAACAGAAACAGCGTTTTTCAGAGATTTCAGCAGCCGCTCCTCATTTCTTGCCTCAATGTCAAGTGAGATAATAAAATGAACGTTATTCTTTTTACGCGCATCTACGGATTTCCTTGCAAGACGGACGCTGATAAGCTTGCTTTCGGATATTTTCAGCTTTTTGGCGCAGAATTCTTCCAGAGCCGAAAAATCAAAATCCAGAGGTACGCTTATATTTCCGACTCTTATCATTGCATATCTCCTTTCAGCGACCGAGCGCAGTTTTTTCCAGCCCACAATCCAGACGACCATGCCCACTGAAGATTATATCCGCCGCAGTCACCGTCTGCATCGAGTATTTCACCGCAGAAATATATTCCATTGTCACGAACAGACCTCAAGCTTTCATCCACGCAGCTCCCGTGAATTCCTCCGGATGTAACCTGCGCGCTGTTCCAGGATGAACAGCCTGTTACTTCAAATTCAAGAGACTTTATTTTATCCGCAATCCTTATAAAATCCTCTTTGCCCAAAGCGGAAATTTTTTCTGAAAGCGGCTTATCAACACTGTTCTTAACTATGTATACAGCAGGATAAGCCGCTTTCAGAAAAAATTT
>CAJTWQ010000030.1:0-2901 GCA_910579835.1 uncultured Ruminococcus sp. | reverse complement strand
AGCGAAAAACCCAGTCAAAAGATTTTCTATACACTGCTCTTTTCTTTGTCCTGCGACTGTTTCAAGATATATAAGGAGATCTTCACTGCTCATATCGTGAGCAAGGTCAAGACGAAGAGTGAGCTTGTTTTCATATTCACCAAAAAATCTGGCAAGATTAAATACGCAAATACCCGAAATTGAATTTTCTGTAAACTGTATCTCGCCGGACTCAGTTTTCAAAATTCTGCCTTCGGAAACAGCCGATACAGTCCCCTTTATGCGTACGCCTTTAAGTCCCTTGATCTTTTCGGGAGCTACTCTCAGCGGAGCAACAGCCGGACAAACCTTTGCAGTTTTGTACCCAATATTTCGGAACATTCGCATAACCGAACCGTTACTGCCAAACTGAGGAGATGCGTATCCGCCTGCTGCGGCGATTATTCGTCTGCATTCCGCCATCCTTCCATCTGATGAGACGAGTACGAAACTCTGTGAAGCCTTATGTATTTCGGCAAGTTCAAATCCGCACTCTTCCGCAATACCAAGAGAAACACATCGAAGCCGCAGAGCATTTAGAACCGTTGCCGCACTTCCGCTCCGCGGATACATTCTCCCCTGTTCATCTGAAATAACAGGTACACCCATAGTCATAAAAAAATCCTCCGCAGACGGCGTATTTTCTATAATCTCTATAATATTCCTGACCGTACCGTGATAATGTCCGGACAACAAATCCCTGCTGCTAAGATTACATTTGCCGTTACCTGTGGAAAGTATCTTTTTCCCTACCCGTCCGAGCTTCTCAAAAACAGTTACGGAAATCTTGGGATTTTCCTCTGATGCACCTATTGCAGCCGCAAGACCGGACGCTCCTCCGCCGATAACGGCAATATCCGTATACATGACACAATACCTCCAATTATTCCGGAATTAAATCTATAATGGCTATTTCCGGACGATTATTAAATCTGACAGGCGCCGGAGAAGCTCCTATACCTGACGTTATAAACATATTTCCTCCGTCATATGGAAAAAGCCCCTTGTCGTATACATCCAGATTGCTGTGAATCTGAGGAAACAGACAGCCGTAGTCCGAAGAATAGACTGGACCGAGATCAAATGGGAGCTGTATCATTCCACCGTGAGTATCGGCACAAAGAGTAAGATCGGCTCTGAATGCCGACAATTTTTCATAATCAGGGATATGTGCAAGCAGAATGCTGAAGCAGTCGTCACGGGGAGTAAATTCACGCCTGAGATCAAATGTAGTAGTATAGTAGGTATTGTCTATACCCATAATCTGAAATTTATTGCCGTTTATTTCAGCGATTTCCTCTTTGTAATTCATAACATGGGCGCCTGTCCGGGCAATATCCTCTATAAATCCATCATTCAGATCATGCTCCCCAGTGACAAAATACACCGGATAACCCTCGTCTGCAATTCCCCTTATCAGTTCAACAGCTATATCCACTTCGTTCTGCGGACTGCCGGAGGTATACATATCTCCAAGGACCATCACGGCGTCCGGATCTGCCTTGCAGATTTTTTTGATAATACGTTTATTGCTTATTCCAAAGGTCGATGCATGAAGGTCGCTTATCACAGCTATTCTCACGGATGAACTGAGCTTACAGGATTTTATCTCAACCTTTGCAGTTTTTAAAGTAAAATTATTGAACCACCAAATAAATAATAGTATAGTAAAGAAAAAACAAAACCGTCTCAGCCTGTATCTTGGTCTGCGCCTGCGTGGAAGCGGAGATTCTCCGGAGACTTTTATCTCCCCTTCATTCATGAAATCACATCCTTAATATGCACATCAACCTGCTTATATGGAATCTCGATTCCGCTGACATCAAACTGCTCCTTCACCGATTCCAGAAGATAATACCTCATAGCCTCGTAGTCCTCATTTATAACAAAAACTTTTACATCAATAACAATAGAGCTTTCACCGTGTGAAGTCATACGAACCACAGGTTCGGGATCTGTGAGAAAACGCCTGTTTCCATGGATCACTTCCAGTATAAGATCCCGTGCCGTCTTAAAATCATCACCGTATCCGATATCAAATCGAAGATCAATACGCCGGGTTGGACTGGCGGTATAGTTGACGATTTTTGCGTCGGACACTTTACCGTTGGGAATACAGATAGTCTTGCCGTCAAAGGTCTGTATCTTAGTGTAAAGAATACTTATCTCCTCTACATTTCCCACCGAACCGTCAAGCTCAATTATATCGCCGGCAGAAAAAGGCTTTGAAAACAGGATGATGAAACCTCCGCAAAGATTTGAGAGACAGTTTTGCAGTGCGAGACTTATTGCAAGTCCGGCGGCGCCGAACACAGTTATAACTGACGACATAGGTACATTAATTACCGACAGCGCCATGATTATAACTACCATATAAAGAATTATTCGTATCAAAGATACAAGAAAGCTCCTTGCGGCTCCATCAATATTGGAGCGTTTCATTGTCCGTCTGACAAGACCGGCGATCAGCCGCGATATTATAACGCCTATTATCAGCACCAAAACAGCCATCAGCAAGGACGGTACGGCGTTTTTCAGATGATCCAGCGCACGCTCAAGAATCGTTGCCGTCCTTGTAACCTGTTCCTGTATTGAAACTCTTGCCGTTTCGGTTATTTCCTCAGAAGAAGCTTCTGTTCCGGTAAGCTTCGAGACGGCTTCTGTAACTGTTGTAACAATATCTGTAGTGTTTTCGTTCATAATTCTTTCTCCGTCAATCGTACAGCTTTATGATAACATCGGAGAATTTTTCCATGATCTCCAAAACTGCTTTTAAGCCGTAATCACAGTATTTAAAATATGTATAATAACCGCCGTAAATCAGGTAGGTCATTTTCATACGGTTTTCTAAGGTCGGACTATATCAGGATGTACGCTGCGTAT
>CAJTWQ010000029.1 GCA_910579835.1 uncultured Ruminococcus sp. | reverse complement strand
GTCTCTTCATCCATACAGCACTCAATCAAGAACTTCTATATATAAGTTGATCGACCAGGCGAAGCATATATTTAAACTAAGTGATACTGAAACTGAAGTACTTGCTAACAGCGCTGGACTTTCTTTACAGTATAAAGGCGGTTACATCATAGATATTCTTGGTTACCAAGGAAAACTGAGAACACTTTGCAGTAATGCAATGGTAAGCGATAGGATGCTCAGACTTTACAAGAAAGAAACTCCAACAAAACAAGTGATACTTGCTTTATGTGTTGTACTCGACAAAAATATCAATGAGATCAATGAAATTTTGCATAAATATGGCTACTGCCTATCAAATAGTATTATAAGCGATGTAGTAGTAAAATGGTACATAAAAACAAATTCAGGTAAAGTAAGCGGAAAACGCCTTATCTTTTCAATCAATGAAACTCTTGAAAAGATGGGCGTTCCTTTGTTAATGACAAAACAATCAGGCAAATGATAAAAGCCAAAATTTATTTCCGCGTTCACAAGAACAAATATACCATAATAATATTATTTATCATGGCACAAAAAATCTAATCCACACAGCAAGCATTCTATTCACATGAAGCAGTATGCGTATCCACAGGATGTAATCCCACAGATACGCATTATTGTTATATACTATAATTATCACCGTTTCCGTCACGGTCTGCAATGTCCTGCAAATTGATACTGTCTAAGTAATTCGTAATCTGCTGATACAGTCCCTCCCAAACGTAAAGCGTGGAGCACTGCGCTTTTCTGGGACAGTCATTGACCTCATATTCAAGGCAGGCAATGGGTGCAAGATTTCCCTCGGTAGCACGGAGAATATCCCCTACTGTGATCTCGCAGGCCTTTTTCGTCAGCAAATATCCGCCCTTGTTGCCACGGGTCGTTCGGAGCAAACCGGCTCTGTTCAGCATGGGTACAATTTGTTCCAGATATTTTTTGGAAATGTTCTCGCTCTCGGCAATCTCCTTTAGCGAAACATACTCGTCACACTGATGCTTTGCCAGATATACAGCCATTCGCAGTGCATATCTGCCTTTTGTTGAAATCTTCATACCGACCACTCCTTGATATACTTACTATGCCTAATTATATCATAGATTTAGTATGATTTCAAGTATTTTTAGAAAATTATTTCACAACCGCAAAGCCGTTTTCAAGGTCGGATATAATATCATCAATATGCTCTGTACCGATAGACAGACGAATAGTATTTGGTCTGATACCTGCGGATAAAAGTTCTTCCTCAGTCATCTGAGAATGGGTGGTAGATGCAGGATGAATCACCAGCGACTTCACATCGGCAACATTGGCAAGAAGTGAGAACAGCTCCAGACTCTCAGTGAACTTCTTTGCTGTCTCTGCATCACCCTTGATGTCAAAGGTGAAAATCGAAGCTGCACCATTGGGGAAGTACATGTCATAAAGCTCCTTTTCTTTTCCCTGTGCGAGGGACGGATGATTTACCCTTTCAACCTGCGGATGACTTTTCAACAACTCCACGACTTTCAAGGCATTCTCCACGTGACGTTCCAGACGAAGCGACAGGGTTTCCAGTCCTTGTAACAACAGGAATGAGTTGAACGGCGAAATTGTCGCACCCTGATCTCTCATGAGGGTCGTGCGGAGCTTCATGATATAAGCGATATTGCCGCAGGCCTCGGTGAAAATAACACCGTGATAGGACGGATTCGGCTTGGAAAGTCCGGGAAATTTGTCATTCTGCGACCAGTCAAATTTTCCGCTGTCAATAACGACGCCTCCCATTACCGTACCATGACCGCCGATGAATTTCGTAGCGGAATGTACCACAATGTCAGCACCATGCTCGATAGGTCTGAGCAGATAGGGAGTCGCAAATGTATTGTCCACGATAAACGGAATACCGTGTTTATGAGCAATTTCGGAGATTGCTTCAAGGTCGATGACATCGGAATTTGGGTTTCCCAATGTCTCCGCATAAAGGAGCTTAGTGTTCGGCTGGATCGCTTTTTCAAATTTTTTTGGATCGGACGGGTCAACAAAAGCCGTGGTCAGCCCCTGTTCTCTCAGAGTATTTGCGAAGAGGTTATATGTACCGCCGTAGAGGTTTACGGAGCTTACGATATGGTCGCCTGCAGTTGCAATATTCTGCACAGCATAGGAGATTGCCGCCGAACCGGAAGCAGTTGCTAAAGCCGCAGCTCCCCCCTCCAAAGCCGCTATTCTCTGCTCAAAAACGTCGGAAGTCGGGTTCATCAGACGGGTGTAAATGTTGCCGCCCTCGGTCAGTCCGAAGCGACCTGCCGCCTGTGCGGAATCCTTAAAAACATATGAAGTGGTTGCGTAAATTGGTACAGCTCTTGCGTCTGTTGCAGAATCGGGAGACTCCTGTCCGACATGAAGCTGTAACGTCTCAAATTTATAATTTTTGCTCATAATGATTACCTCTTATTCTTAGTATTTCTACCCAATTTGTAGGTTATAAATGTATTATAGCACACTTTTCCTATCTTGTCAATAGGTTTTGTGCTTTTTTAGAACCTGCTTCTGCAATGCTGATTTATACCGAAAATACGTTGATTTTAATTATCCAAATAAATAAAAATATATGGTTTATCTGAATTTACTACCAAAACCATTTGATTTCTTTCTTCAGCACTGAACATATGCTCATTTGGCGAAAGAAGATGTTTCATATTCTATTTTTAAGTTGCTGGTGCCGATCGTTACGGTCAGCGCACATCATCTATCGTTTATTTTTTGCCCAAAAATTTGACAATATCATATTAGAAACAAAAATCATTTAATATAACAGATCAATTTATCATTCGATACTGACTCGGAGTCGTTCCTGTAAAATTATGAAATTGACGCAAAAAATATTTGGTATCACGATATCCGCAATCGTCCGATACTTCTGATATTTTTAGATCAGTTGTCAGAATAAGGTACTTTGCTTTGTATATACGGCTGGCAATGCAATCGTGAATAAAACTTACTCCAAAAAATTTTTTGTATATTACTCGCAGATAGCTTGGACTGAACGAATATTTCTGACACAAATCTTTGGTTAAAAACTCCTTTTGAGGGTTAAGATAAAATTCATTGCGAATCTCGATCAACTGATTATAATGATTCGCACAGCGCATTTCAAATACGGCGTCTGATTTCAAATTGATTTTTTGAATGCATTTTTGCTTTAGATCCGTGTATGAATCGGTCTTGTTAAAAGGTAAAATACAATATAAAAAAGAGCCGATACCATAAAAAGAAAGATATTCTTTGCACTGCGTAATGAAAGATAAAAAATAATCTTCAATCTTCCCAACAGATACATCGCCTGCATTCAAAATACATAAAAACGTGTTATCATTAATTCTTCCGCATGTTCCGCTTATAATAGACGTAAATTTTTTCAGTGCCTCTGCAATATCAAGAATTGAAGATATTCTGTGCTTTTTTCCAATATCGTCAAAATCATCATAAAATAAACAGCATCTTATCATAATAAAAAAACGCTTTTTATTTTCATCATGAATATATGCATAGTCATCAAATGCTTTTTTCATTCCAATATCATTATTTAATGCTGTTACGTTGTCCTTCATTTTGCTGATTGGCTGACATTCCACAAGATAATTAATATCATGTTTTAAACGAAGAAATTCAAGACCGTTTGAAAATGATTTTATCCAGAATTTGAAATTGTAATCATATGAATCAGGATTATCATATTTCAGTATCAAATATCCGAAAAGACGATTATCAAATATAAGAGGACTGAAATAGTATGCGGCAGAGCTTTCGGAACGCATAATAATATCTGTCAGGCTATTTTTTCTAAGATTAAATGCTGATGTATCAAACCATGGCATAATACTGCGGCATGACAAGTTATCGCTTAATGTATAAGGATGATATTCATACCAGTTTTCATATAAACAAACGAAAATATTCTGCACATAACGTACAAGATACTGAAATTCTCCCATAACTTGCATTAATTCTTCCAATGTTCGGCAGCTCGTGATCTTTTGATCCATATTACTGCTAAGACCCCATTGCATATATTTAATATTGGTTCTGGAGTATACCTGCTCCTCTTTAAGATCAATACCTGAAAAATCACATGGACAGCTTAAACCATGTATCAGCTTTCCTTTAGGAGGCTGAAATTCAATGTCAAAATTAAGCTTTAACTTCTTATGTAAAATTTTCACAGCGTCTCTGCCAAGCTGCTTTCTATTGAACTGATAACTTGTAAGCAATGGGGAATGACTTGTCCGATCCATGGAAAGATCAAATCCGATAAAAGAAAATAAATTTGTAACATTGATGTTCCTTTCAGTAAATTCATCTTCAAGTCCGAATGCCATATAATCATTGGCACAAACAAGCGCCTGCGGATAAGGACGGCGGCCCTCGATATATTCGCATGCGAGTTTTTTCCCTGATTCCGTCCAAAAATCTCCGTATATAACTTTGTTTTCGTCAAAAGGAATACCATGTTTTTCAAGCGACTTTTTATATCCTTTTACTCTGAGATGAGAAGCTTCTATAGAATCATAGCCTGTAAGAATGTCAATATCAGTAAAACCGTGATCTTCTATCAAATGATCAACTGCCTCTTCCATATCGTTTTCATTACTTGTGTTGATCAATCTTGCATTAGGCAGGCTAAAATCAGGAAGCACAGATCCGGCAATTACAACAGGTACATGTTTATGAAATAAAAGACTGCGTATTTTATCTCTAAGTTTTTCACACAAAAATGGTTCTGAAAGCATGATAAAACCATCGAATGCAGGCAAGTCTATCAATTCATATATAATATTTTCAAACGGAAGCTTTCTTTCATTGCAATTTTCATTAATAATATTAGAAATAACGGCAATATCAATATTATTTTTTTGGGCTTCTTCAATAATTCCTAAAAGTAATTCACGCTGAGAAATATCGCTGACCGAGGCGGCTATCACACCGAAAAGCATTCTTTTTTTAGATCTCACAGCCGTACTCCTTTCTATAAATACTGTTTTTCATGATTTTCTATAATCATTGTACAATATATTGGATAAGAAGTCAATACAAACTGAAACGTTTTGTCCACCTAAAAATCTGATTGTGGGTTGAAATAGCATTGAAGACTGTGATATAATAATAAAAATAAATTAGATTTGGTGTGGATTTGTGTGAGTATATACAAACTCAAACATCAAAACATCTGGAGGAATGCCTATGAAATTTAAAAAACTATGTGCTGCTTTGATATCAGGTGTTATGGCAATGGGAATGCTGCCAGGAACATTCTTGTTTAATAGAACTGCCGACACCGATGACAATTCTGCAAAGACAGTATTGGAGAGTATTTTTTCCAGCGTTGAACCGATGAAAGCAAATGCGGCTGTAAGCAGCAATTTCCGTCGTCCGATCAACAATGAATCTCCCGTATGGATCGTACATATTGATTCGTGGAACTATCCCGACCCTGAAAAAATAATCGACCTTGTACCGGAAGACGTACTTCCGTATGTTGTATTCAATGTTTCGCTGTCAATCAACTGGAGCAGTACCGAACACAGATGGCTTATGGTTCAGGATGGTATAGAATGTGCAAGATCATGGATGAAAGCCTGCGCTGATAAGGGCGTTTGGACGATGATCCAGCCCTCAAGCGGCGGACAGTGCCATTTCCCTGATTATTCCGCCGACTATGATCTGGACAATACAATATTCGGAGAATTCTTCAGAGATTATCCGAACTTTATCGGATATAATTACTGCGAGCAATTCTGGGGATTCGCATCGGAAGACTTTCCTATAACATATCAGCAGCGTTACGATCACTTTGCAGCACTGCTGAAGCTCTGCAACAAATACGGCGGCTATCTGGATGTAAGCTGGTGCGAAAATCAGTGGGGTTCTGCTCTTAATCCTGTTGCTATGCTGAAAACAAATGCCAATTGGGAAAAAGCATGCCGTACTTATGCACAGAACTTCATTCTGGAAGAAAAATACACACAGCTAAGTTATATCGCTGACGTTGAAAGTGAAGTTTACGGTGCATATATTTCAGGATACTGCGGAAACTACGGCGTTCGCTGGGACGATACGGGCTGGTCTGATTATCCTTGGAACGGCGGAGATTTTGATGAGCAAACAAAAAAACAGTATCGTTTGTCAACAAGTATGCCTGTTTACCTTGAGCGTATGGCTATGAACGGTATGACCGTCATTGACGGACCGGAACTTGTCTGGGCAGACTGTGTCAAAGGTCTTTGGGACGGTACTGACGCTGAAGGATACAAATACCGTCAGTGGGATTTCTACGATCAGTGCAAAAATATCAACGTCGATTTGATGCGTAAATTTATTGACGGCTCTTTACGTATTCCTGACAGAAAAGAAGTTATTGACCGTACAAAGGTCGTTATAATTCAGGATGTCAACTCTGGCAGCAATGATGATAAATACTGTTCATATAAAACGCTTTTTGAAGGATTGTATCGTGCCGATAACGACGGCAACTATAAGGATAATCATAATCCTTATAAAAGTACCGGACGTTATCAGACAATTCCGACTGTATATGCTCTGGCAGATGATCTGGCAAAATCAATTCCGGTGCAGATAAAACAGTCAACGATAGCTTCGCGCTGGAAAAGCATTTCTGATAAGCAGGCTGAATTTAACAAACTTTATCCCGATTCCTATTATGCAAACTGCTATGTGGCAAATAATGCAAACACATGGATCACCTACTACAACAGCAAGATAAGTGACGGAGACAGAGGCGCACAATTTAATCTTAAATACAATACCTGTAAATCTCTTGATATTAAGCATCAGCTTTACGGTTCGGCGCTTATCAACGAATATTCAGATCATATAAATATATACCTGAGTAACTATGATGAAGATGCTGCAACAACTCTCAAAACTGAATCAATTACGATTTCAGGAGCAAACTCTAAACCAACATTTACCGCCAAGGACAGAGGCGTTAATCAGACGGCAAGTGTTGTGACAGAGAGCTGGAGCAACGGAACATATACTCTGACTGTCAAGCACAACGGACCTATCGATATTTCAATTAAATGTTCCGGAAATGAAACAGGACGTTCGACAGCTTATCCTCAAGCCGTACAAAAAGCGCCTGCATTCCCTGATTTTTACACCGGCGCACGTCAGTATGAGGGTGAAAACTTTGATATGAAGAATGTTGAAGGCAACGTTACGAACGGCTGTTCAGACAAAAATGGTCCTAAAAAATATCAGGGTATGGGATTTGTAAAGTTCGGCACAAAGGATACCGCAGCCGTTAAGGATACGGTAAAAACATCGAAAGCAGGCACATTTAAATGGACTCTCCGTTATTCCGCTACATCCGACGTTAAATGCGTCGACCTTTATGTGAACGGTTCTAAAGTGAAAACGCTATCACTTCCCAAAGGTTCGGGTTATGATGATTGGAAAACAATCAGTGAAAATATTAACCTCAAAGCCGGAGAAAACAAAATTGAACTGAAAGCAAATTCAACGCTTCCTTGCTCGCTTTATCTTGATAACTTTAAGGTTGAGGGCGACTTCGGAGACGCAGCAGTTACATTTCAGCCGCTTAACGGAAAGTTTATTAAAAATCTTATTGTGAATGATAAAGAAAATGCAGTTGATTGGTCAATCAATGAAAAAATTGAAAAAGGAACTCTTATATTCGGAGACCGTGACATTACCGCCATTGACATTCCAAAGAATTTGATCGGAGCAGAAGCTGTCAGAACAGCTTGCGATTCTAAAATGTATGGCGATACACTTGGAAACTTTACCGCAGGCGCTGATATTACTGTTTATACTGCAATTGATTCAAGAGTAAATCCGATTCCCGCTTGGTTAGAGAGTTGGGAAAAAACAGATTCTCAGATGACAGCAACAAGCGATCTGACATTTGAACTTTACAAAAAGAACTTCAAATCTGGCGAAGAAGTCACGCTTGGTATGAACGGCGGAAACGGCAATAATACAAATTATTTTGTTCTTGCCAAACCGGAGGAAAGGATTTTGAACGGAAAGCTTATTAAAAATCTCCTTGTTTACGATAGTGAAAATGCGGCAGATTGGTCAATTCAGAGCAAGTTTGCAAATAATACACAGATTTTTGGAGACCGTGATTTGACTTGCACAAGTATTCCGTCAATTCTTGTGGACACTGAATATATCCGTACTGCCTGTGATTCCAAGCTTTATAAAGACGATCTTGCCGAAATGACAGCAGGAGCAGATATGACGGTATTTGTGGCAATAGATGCTCGTGTAACTCCTCTTCCTGAATGGCTTAAAGATTGGACAGATACAAATTCAAGCATTTCCACATCAAACGATCTGACATTGAAGATATATTCAAAATTTGTCAAGAGCAATGAAAAGCTGATTCTTGGAACTGACGGCGGGCTGGTAGAATCTGTAAATTATGTTGTATTTGCAAAAGAAAGTAATGTCGCAATCAGAGGTGATGTAAATATGGATGGAAAATTTAATATTACCGACCTTGTACTTTTACAAAAATGGATTTTGGCTGTGCCGGATACTAAGCTTGCTAACTGGAAAGCCGCTGATTTATGCGAAGATGAAAAGCTTGATGTATTTGATCTCAGCTTGATGAGACGTATGCTGATTGAAAATAGTTAAAAACTATCTATCTGCGCAATGAGAGAAAATACATAGGGTTTTATTCCGGTATAACGGGACAAATGAAAACCTCCGCTGGATTACTCCTGCGGAGGTTTTTATGCTTGTAAGATTTGTACTGTAATCGTCTGATATTAAAAGTTAATATTGTTTATCACAAAGAAAAGAGTATCAGTCTGGATCATCTATAATAGATCGTACAGAAAAGATTAAGAGCCTGTTCAATATCTTTCTATGTGCGGATTTTCAAGCATGATTTTGTCAGTGATATGGAAAAATCCGCAAGCATAAAAGAACGGGAATTTGGATGGACTAAAATTTTAATCTGAAAAAACTTCTATCACTTGGATTTTTCCTATAATATGCTGATTAAAGATTTTAAGTTCCTCGGCAGGAATCCATAGTTCTTGATGATAGCTTCTGCCAACTATTTGAACTTCATATTGTGAACAATATACATCATCAACTTCAAATCGTGTAACATATCCCTTATGATCCGACGTATCTTTAACATTCCATTTTTCAGCTATTTCTCTTGCATATTTTTCATTTAATACGGGATAAAAAATAGGTTGTTCCGGAAGCCTCGGTGGAAAACTCTTAAATCCGCTTTCTTCAATCAATTTCAATTCAGCACTTCCAACAGGTCTATAAAGTATCATATTAATCAACTCCTATTAGCTATGATTTTCTTGTTCCCCAAAGCCGTCATCAACATCTGCTTGATCGTCATACCACTCTCCTAAACGTAAGTCTTGATCGCATCGCCCTTGCCTGTAGGGACGTTTAAGCGAATATAACCTTTGAATTCATTCAGTCACTAATAAAAATTTATCCTAATTTTAATTTTGTAGTCTTTACAACCGATAAATAAAAAGGTGTAATATATTCTTTTGTTTTGTGAAGCTCTCCCTCATACATTGGATTTACAACACAATGGTCAAATTCTGTATATGGAGCAACTTTCTTAACAATCCGAACAAGTTTATTGTAAAGTTTTGTAATTGATTCCGAACGAGCAGCCCAATTGCCATCATCATATAGTCCAGTAATTATATAAAGACGATTTCTAATTAATTGATTATTATTAGGAATTGAAAATCCAGCTTCAATGATATTGAGCCTTGAGAGTGAAGAAATACATTGATTTTTGTTTTTATTTTCAATAGCAATTTCACCAGATTGTGGATCATGAAAGAAATAATCTCTATGATTCTCTGAAACTATATCAAGAGTTCTTCCGCTCGTAATTACCCAATGCCCATTTTCATATGATCGTCGTACAATTACTATCTATAGCGACCTGAGCAACTGCTAAGAAGTCTTTATATCCCATGTAATAATTGATCTGTTTTCCCATAAAATCTCCCTGATATAAATTATGATTTATGTAATCAAACAGCGTGATTATTTTCTATTAAAGATTATATCAAATCATATTAAAAAAGTCAATAGATAAAGGATATGACGCTTATAATCGTTTTGTCTTGGAAAAATATAAATATCTAAAACGTAATCAAAAAGATGAGCTCCTTTTTTCTGTTGTCGATTTACTTTAGCAACGCCTTTAACCACTTCTTTTAAATTACACTGATTGACAATTTTGGCGATTTGTGATATAATTTTATATATAATAAATAATAAAGAAGGATAAGAATGGAAAAAGTAAAAGAAGTTAATCCACTGGCATCGGCTCCGGTAAGAAAGCTTATGGTTAAATTTGCTGTGCCAAGCATCATTGGAATGCTGGTAGGCGCACTCTACAACATGGTGGATCAGTTGTTTATCGGACAAAAGGTGGGATCTCTTGGAAATACCGCCACTAACATTGCATTTCCTCTGACAACTATATGTATGGCTGTAGCGCTGCTTTTCGGTATCGGCGGAGCATCATGCTTTAATCTCTCAATGGGACTGGGCGACAAAAAACGCGCAGGATATTATGCAGGAAATTCCTTTACCCTGCTTGCAGTCTGCGGAATCATTATCTCGGCTGTAACGCTTATTTTCCTTACGCCTCTGCTCAGAATCTTCGGCTCGACTCCTAAGGTGCTTCCATATGCTCAGGATTATGTGCGTATCACAGCCTTAGGATTCCCCTTTCTCCTGCTTTCCACAGGCGGAGGACATCTGATAAGAGCCGATGGCAGTCCCCAGATCACCATGCTGCTGAATATCACCGGCGCTGTAATAAATACTATTCTTGACGCTGTTTTCGTTCTTGTATTCAACTGGGGCATGGCAGGCGCAGCAGCCGCGACCGTTATTGGACAGTTTGTTTCTGCTGTAATTGTTATCATTTACGCTTTTCGGTTCAAGACTGTGAAATTAGAAAAAAAACATTTTATTCCACAGGCAGTTCATATAAAAAGAGTTTCCTCTATCGGAATGGCCTCGTGCTTTAATCAGATTGCTATAGGAATCGTGCAGGTTGTGCTGAATAATTCCCTCAGACATTACGGAAATCTTTCATCGTACGGCGCCGAAGATACTATCGCCGTTGCCGGAATCGTCATGAAAGTCAATATGATCATATTTTCTGTAGTTATCGGACTTGCCCAAGGAACGCAGCCAATCGAAAGCTTTAACTACAGCGCGCGGAATTTTGGCCGCGTAAAGGAAGCCTACCGCCTTGCGGTAACCGTAGGAGCCGGAATATCTATCGCAGCGTTTGTATTGTTCCAGATATTTCCGAAGGAAATACTCATGCTTTTTGGAAAAGGCAGCGACAAATATTATGAATTTGGCGTAAAGTTCTTCCGGATATTTCTTTTTTTCACTTGGATAAACTGTCTCCAGCCTATTACATCAACATTCTTTACATCTATCGGTAAACCTATCAAAGGCGTGTTCCTTTCACTGACAAGACAGATAATCTTTTTTGTGCCGATTTTGCTGATACTTCCACTGTTCTTTGATATTAACGGCGTCCTCTACACTGGTCCTATTGCCGATATACTTTCGGCTGTTGTAGCTTTATTTATGGCGGCATACGAATTCAAGGCAATGAGAAAACTTGAAACAGAGAAAAAGATCTAACGAAATGTATGTATATACATGGTGATATAAATGAGAAGAAAAACGAAAATATTGCTATTGATCATTATTGGTATTATTATTTTGATAAATATACCGTTTAGGTATACAGATGGCACGAAAACATATGATACATTCAAAAAGCATATTCTTATCGGTCAGCGAGAGTACATCTGCGATAAAGGCTATTCTTTGCAGTCGCTGATATGGAAATATGAATACAAATGCTATTATGAATTTGAGGATACGCATAGTATGAAAAAGGAAATCATCTTTTTCAATACATTCGGATTTGAATTTGATGAAGAAGATTAGCGATGTAATACTAATTCCCAAAACAACAATAGACAAACCTATAGCAGAAATTCCGTCATACTACGTCAAACATCCTCGGCAGGCGGCAGCATGCCTTGTGGTGTTCTCCTCGCCTGATAAAATTTCTGTTCACAATTTTGTCTATTAACGTTTCGGGGATTAGTATAAAAACGGACAGTAGCCTACAATGGCTGCTGTCCGTTTCGTTTTATTCTAAAAGTTTCGTATTAAAACAATATCTTAAAGGATCTCCAGACCGTCTAGAAGCATTTTCACGCCTATAAGAATAAGAATTATACCACCGGCAATCTCCGCCTTTTTCTCAAATTTGCTTCCAAATTTATTGCCGATTACTACTCCTGCAAAGGATATAACAAATGTTATTAAGGCAATCATCATTACAGAAAGAATAAGGTTTACATCAGCTGCCGCAAACACAATACCAACTGCAAGAGCGTCTATACTGGTAGCAACTGCAAGTATAATCAATGCGCCGAGAGCAAGCCGGTATTCCGATTTTTCCCCCGATTCTTCATCTGCATGAAAAACCTCCAAGATCATTTTGCCGCCAATAACTCCAAGAAGTCCAAAAGCTATCCAGTGACTTACAGAGTTAATATACGCGGCAAAACGGCTTCCGAGAAAATAGCCCATAAGCGGCATTACTCCCTGAAAAGCGCCGAAAAACAGGGCAATAATCAAAGCATTCCTGACACTAAGTTTTTTCATGCTCAATCCCTGACAAACAGAAACGGAAAAGGCATCCATTGCAAGCCCCACTGAAAGCAGCGTCAGTTCAATAATTCCCATTGTTTTACACCTCACAAAAAAATATAAAACTAATCTATTATACTTCTATCTATTGCAAATAACATTTACAATGCTAAATAGAAAATTCGCATGTCAATGCGAAGAAAGAAAACATACTATCGTATGGTGACAACAACAACGCAGACAAACGGATTTTATATCAGCAGAATATATGGCATTTGCAAGAGAGTGAAGTATAATACAGCAAAATATTTAGGTTAACTATTTGTTATCTTTTATCGGCTTGACACCGCTTAATATATTATATACGGACATGTGTCAGAATATTACAGTTTGCATTCCATAACATAGTCGTCCATAAAAAAGCCGTTTCCAATGTCGGAAACTGTTTTACCAGCAACAATAAACCCGTTTTTTTTGTAAACCTCAACAGCATGGCTATTATACTTATTCACAGTCAGATAAACCGTTTTTTTATCGGCTCTGCGTGCCTCCTCAAAAACTCTTTTAAGCATCAGAGAAGAGATTCCACTGCCCCTTTTATCGGCACGAAGATAAAGCTTGCTAAGGAAAAAGCGTTCATCATTTTCCGGATTTATTCCAATATATCCGCACAGTTCTCCGTTATCCCGGACTGCAAGATAGCTGTATCCCTGATCTGAAACCTGCTCTGTCATTGCACTATAGGACTGAAACTTCTCCAACATGTAATTGATCTGCTCCTCAGAAATGATTCCCGGAAAGCACTCATGCCAGATTTCTTCGGCAAGTCCGGCAATCTCCCGAAGTTCTTCTTCGGTTTCAGTCTTAGAAATTTCTATGCTCATATTTCCTCCTAAATGCCAAATAAACTGTTAGAGCCTGTTTATGAAACAAACAGGCTCAATTGTCTTATTCCTCCGGCATCTCCCAGTTGTGATAAACATTCTGTACGTCGTCGTTATCCTCCAAATGCTCAAGAAGAAGATTCATTTTCTTTATATGCTCCTCATCGGTAAGAGTTGTATAATTTGCCGGAACCTGCTCGATCTCTGCAGAAATCACAGTGTATCCCTTAGCAGTCAGCCCCTCACGAAGAGCATGAACATTTTCCGGAGTGCACTCGATTTCGACAGTCTCTTCACTGATGTCAAAATCATCGCCGCCGCACTCAAAAACATCATCCATAACTGCATCCTCATCAAGTCCCGTATTCTCTAAAACTACGATTCCCTTGGTACTAAACATAAAGGATACACAACCAATAGTTCCAAGATTTCCGCCGAATTTGTCGAAATAATGACGAACCTCGCCGGCTGTTCTGTTTCTGTTGTCCGTAAGACACTCGACGATAACCGCAACGCCGTTAGGACCATATCCCTCGTACACGATATTCTCGTAATTATTCTTGTCCTCACCGCCAGCAGCCTTCTTTATAACTCGCTCAATGTTGTCATTTGGCACATTATTTGCCTTTGCCTTTGCGATAAGGTCGCGAAGCTTGCTGTTATTGTTTGGATCGGGGCCGCCTTCACGAACCACAACAGTGATCTCTCTGCCAATCTTTGTGAAAATTTTTCCCTTTACAGCATCAGTAGCCTCCTTTTTACGCTTGATATTATTCCATTTTGAATGACCTGACATATATTACACTCCTATCTTTTCAATAGCGTCTGTGACTGATTCAAACAGCTCGTCCAGTCTTGTTCTCTGACCGGTAAGATAAAGATACCCGAAAAGGCACTCTACAGCCGTAGCACGTCTATACTGAACAGCATCGGCATGCCTGGGCACGGTATTTCCCGTAGCATTGCGGCCTCGCTTCATCACTGCCAGCTCATGTTCAGTCAGATTATCCTTTAACAGTTCAAATACCTCTGACTGAAACTCCGCACATACAAACTTTATCTTGGCGGAATGAAGCTTAGCAGCAGGCATATTAGCTTTTTTCAGAAGATATTCCCTTACATAGGTATCATAAACACTATCTCCGAGAAAAGCCAGACTTAAGGGACTGTATGAATTTGCTTCACTCTCTGTTAAAACTTTCTTAATCATATTAATACACAAAATCGAACTCAAATCCCTCAAGATCCACCGTGTCGCCCTCCTGAATGCCCATTTCCTCCAGCTTTGCGATAATTCCGCTGTTAATCAGAACACGCTGGAAATACTGAAGAGACGAATAGTCGTCGGGATCAACCGTTCGCATAATTGGTTGAATCCAGGGTGCCTCCACATAATAAATTCCATCCTCGACAAATACTCCAAACTTCTTTCCTGCACCGGCCATCTCATCAAGCTCTGTCTGCGGAACGGGATCAGGCTCATATTCCTTTATAGGAGGAAGTGTGTCCAGCACCTCTGTAATTTTATTGACAAGTTCTGTTGTTCCCTTGGTAGTAGCTGCGGATATACAGAAAAACGGAATTCCCTTTTCCTCGATATATCTGCGGAACGCCTCGATCAGTTCCTCTGAAGCCATATCCGATTTATTGGCGGCTACAATTTGAGGACGCAGAGCAAGCTCCTCGTTGAACTTGGCAAGCTCCTTATTTATAATCTCAAAATCGCTTTTAGGATCACGTCCCTCTATGCCGGAAACATCAACCACATGAACAATCAAACGGCATCTTTCAACGTGTCTGAGGAACTCGTGTCCAAGCCCTACACCATCGCCGGCGCCTTCAATCAGTCCCGGAATATCGGCCATCACAAAAGACTTCTCCTCCCCTGTTCTTACAACGCCAAGAACAGGCGTAAGGGTTGTAAAGTGATAATTAGCTATTTTTGGCTTTGCAGCGCTGACAACAGAGATAAGTGTAGATTTTCCGACATTTGGATAGCCCACCAGTCCAACGTCCGCCAAAAGCTTTAATTCAAGAGACACCTCAAATTCTTCACCGGGAAAACCGGGTTTTGCGAATTTTGGAATCTGCCTTGTAGAAGTTGCAAAATGAACATTTCCTTTTCCGCCCTTACCGCCTTTTGCAAGGATCTTCGGCTCATCCGTAGACATATCGGCCATGATTCTGCCGGTTTTGACATCACGAATAAGCGTCCCCCGAGGAACTTTTATTATTAGAGGCGGAGCTCCTCTGCCTGTGCAGTTTCTTGCGCCGCCGTTCTGTCCGCGTTCGGCTAAATATTTTCTTTTATATCTGAAATCAATAAGGGTTGAGAAATTGTCATCCACCTGAAATACAACATCTCCGCCTTTTCCGCCATCACCGCCGTCAGGGCCTCCGGCAGCAACATATTTTTCCCGATGAAAAGAAACAGCTCCGTCACCGCCGTCTCCTGCCTTAATTATAATTTTTGCACGGTCTACAAACATTTTACGACCTCCGATCGCTCCTCTAAAGAAAAATCCCAAGCAAGCTGCTCGGGATTTATGCACGTTTAAAAGTGGTTACTGCTCGTAAACAGAAACCTTTTTACGGTCACGGCCTAAACGTTCAAATTTAACCTTACCGCTTACTGTTGCGAATAGTGTATCATCCGAACCAATGCCAACGCCATCGCCGGGATGAATATGTGTTCCTCTTTGACGAACCAAGATATTTCCGGCCTTAACAAACTGACCGTCAGCTCTCTTGACGCCAAGTCTCTTTGACTCAGAATCACGGCCGTTCTTTGTGGAACCAACACCCTTTTTATGAGCGAAAAACTGCATACTGATCTTAAACATACTTACACCTCCGAAATTGTGATTTTAATTGTTTTCGGGAATTCCTCAAGAATAGCTTCAATATGACGTTTCAGTTCTTTAAGTATTTTTGATGATTCAGCAGCACAATTGCCGACTGCACACCTGATAACATTATCCCCGACCTTAACATCGGGAGAACATCCAAAATCGTCTAGAAGATTTACTGTGAGCTGCACTGCGGAAGAAACCGCTGCACAGACGACATCTCTGCCGTTTAATGCAAATCCAGCATGACCGCTTAGCCTGAAGCCAGTGAGTTTCCCTTTTGTTTCATAAAATTCTGCACTGATCATGATCAAGCCTTAATAGCTTCGATCTTAACCTGAGTGTAAGGCTGTCTGTGACCCTGCTTCTTCTTCTCGCCTTTCTTAGGCTTGTATGTGAAAACAGTGATCTTCTTAGCTTTACCGTTCTTAATAACCTTAGCTTCAACTGCTGCACCGTCAACATAGGGAGCACCGATTTTAAGACCATCTTCTGCACCGAGAGCTACAACTTTATCAAATGTAACTGTCTCGTCAGCTTCAGCTGCAAGCTTTTCGATGAAGATAACATCGCCCTCATTTACCTGATACTGCTTTCCGCCGGTTTCAATAACTGCGTACATTCCTGGCACCTGCCTTTTCATAAACTCGCTGTATCGGGCGTGCATTTCTACATCTTTAAAAGCCCGTTTACAAGCGGCAATAATATTTTACCACAAAGGCTGTCCTTTGTCAAGTGTTTTTTGGAAAAATTCAATATATGTGTTCAGTAAACGAATTGGATTCATCAATTATTACCAAACTTTATAGTCCGGTTCTCCTATTCTGTATGAAGTTCCGGGTACAAAAAGATCTGACATCTTGAATTCCTTACCCTGTTCTGTAAGCTGCTTCTGAACTTTCATCATTTCTCTGAATGCAACGCTGTTTACAACGATCTTCTTTACGTCCTCCTGAGGCGGACGCGTACCCAGAAATTCCAATATAGCCTGCTGGAGATAAAAATACGATCTAAGCTGTGTTTTCTTGAACTCGATCTGCTTCTGATCGTCTCCTTCGCCCTCCAGAATAAACAGGCTGTCACCCTCACGATAACCCAGTGTAAGCTTTGCAAGAATCTCCGGAATGAAGATCCTGATTTCCGAAGCAAGAGTTTTGCTGCCCGTCATCTCCTCCAGACGCCTTGCAAGAGAAGCATAATCCTCCTGATTCTCAATCTTCACCATTGAGTTAAGACATTCTTCGGCTGCTTTCATTACAAGTTCCTTATCGAACGGACACTTGTCGTCATCACGCTGAACAAAAATAGCATACTGTTTTTCGCAGGCAAAGCCCTCTTTATCATCCCAGGAATCAATATACGGCTTCATAAGCTCTCCAAGTTGAGGACAAACAGAACCGTTTACACGCACCTCTATCATTTTCCTCATCCGCGGCTGCTGACCGTTCTCCTCATTTCCCGGGACAACCAATCTTGCAAGATAAATCCTTACCCAATAGTATTTTTTAGAACCAAGGTATTTGGGAAGCTCGCTCATGAGATACTTTACAAGCATAACCGGCTGTTTTGTCTGTTCACCCGCGCCTATTCTTACAACAGACTGACAGTACATATCGAAATCATAATGCTGTCTCAGAAAATCCACAGAAATCTGCGTAGGATTCTTCTTATTTATTGACTGGTCAATCGGATGCCACAATCCGGCATAGAATATATCCGCCGCCATTTTTGCTGCATCCAGTTCTGAAGTTCCCTGAGCGTCAACAGGATCAATAAGAGGTTCATCAAAGGCGTCGTTCTTAACGATAAAGATCACTTGCACAAGCTTGATCTCGCCTTTGTCCTCTTTATGTCCGACCTGCACGTCAATAGTATAGCCTTTCGGCATAATAATACAGTTGTCATAAAGAGTTCCGCTGAGCTTTTCGTTAAGCTTTGCCAGTACTTCCGCCACTATAGCCTCATTATCCTTTTTAAGCTGTTCCTGAGGATTAATCTCCTCGAACTGATCTTCCTTTTTCTTCTTCTTGAAAAGTGCCACTTTTACCCTTCTCCTTTTAATTAGATTTATTATTTAATGCATTTATCCCTTTACTTCGGGAAATCAGACCGGAGCCGTAAACTGTACCGCTGCCCAGCCCTCCTTTACATTTACGCAGGGACCTTTAAATCCCACAGACTCAAGAGAACTTATCACTTCATACATTCTCTCCTCGATTATTCCGGAAACAATCAGCGTTCCTCCGCTTTTCACATAACGCAGAAAATACTCTTTCATTGCAATAAGGACGTCTGCCACAATATTTGCGGCAATTATGTCATACTTCGCGTCAATTCGGTCGGCAAGCTTATCATCGGTAAGAATATTTCCGTAGTATGTTTTGTATTTTTCGGGACTGATGTTGTTTTTAACGGCATTTTCCATAGCTGTTTCAGCAGCATTCTGTTCAATATCCACTGCCACAGCGCTTTCCGCACCAAGCAGCATTGCTCCTATGGAGAGAATCCCGCTTCCGCATCCCATATCAAGAATTCTGTCCCCCTTTTTCAGGGTATTTTCCAAAAGCTCCAAGCATAATCTTGTAGTATGATGCTGCCCTGTACCAAAGCTTGAAGCAGGATCTATCTCAAGAATAATGCGGCTGCCGTCGTTTTCATATTCTTCCCACGATGGCTTGATCACCAGCTTTTCGCCAATTTTAACCGGCTTGAAATACTGCTTCCAGTTATTCGCCCAGTCCTCCTCGCGAATGCTTGAAAGTTCGGCTTCCAAACGCCCGTATATTCCGTCGTTATCGGCAGATTTCAGTTCGGAAAGCATCGCTCTGATCGAAAGAAGCATATCTGCCCCCTGAGAATTAGCCGGTAAATAAACTGTTATGGATGTCTCACATGATGACAGATCCATAAGGTCTTCATCGATATAATCCCATTTACCGTTCTTGTTTTCCAGAAATTCATTAAAATCCTCGGCATCACGGATAACAAAACCTTTAATGCCTATATCCATAAGCTTTGCGCAGAGAAACTCTATTCCTGCCGTAGCTGTATAAATATTCACTTCTGTCCATTCCATAAGCAATCTCCTTAATCACAAACCAGCGTCAGCAACACCAGAACATCCGCATTTGTCACCCTGCCGTCTCCGTTAATATCAGCCGCTTTCGTCTCACAGGCAGTAAGAATCGATACACCATCCGGCATATGGGCAAGACTTTTCAGGTACTCTCCTAACAGTCCGAGATCGTACATATCAATTTTACCGTCACTGTTTATATCACCTTTTTCATGTGGCCTTTCTTCCTTTATAAGCGTCATTACGGAAAGATCAATCCAGCCTGCAAAGTCATTTGCTCCAGTTATATGACCGATTGTACCGGTGCACTCCACAGCATTAACTATCTCGCCAGTTTTGACAGATGCCAAAGGCTCTCCGGTGCAATCCGGAGTACCATAAATGCTTACTTCAGCGTCTCCAGGATTGAAATATTCTCCTGTCAGCATTGCTGTAGTTGTTGTCGGCGTTTCGGTCTTTATCGAAGTTGTTGTAGTTGTAGTACTTGTTGAAATCGTTGTTGTTGAAGTGGTTGTTATGTTAGCACTTGCTGAGGTCGTTGTAGCGGTACTTGTCGAAGTTGTGGTAGTTGAAGTAGTCGTTGTATCAGTACTTGTCGAAGTTGTGGTAGTTGTAGTCTGCTGATTCGGAGGAATAAAGACTGACGGCGGATTCTTACAGGTCAGAGCCCAGTATTCGTTTCCGCCTGCAAGCTGATATTCATCGTAAAGAAGAACAGTATCGCTTGCCGGATCGATCATATATATATCGTCGCCTACAACTCCTTCTATGTATACCCAATGCCAGTTGACATTTACTATAACATGAAGTCCCTGATCCATCATTGCCTTGATCTCAGCAGCTATGCCTGACTGCGTATAGCTGCTGAAATACGCATCCTTAATAAAAGTGATCTGCGGAATTATCTGATTAATAGTTCCCCAACTGGCAATGGCTCCGCCATAGCTGAATCCGCCTCTGTTTCGGTATGCATCGGCAAGTACACCGGGATTGAAATTATCGGCGCTGCTAATACCAAGATTTGAAAGAGCGGTACTGTCCAAAGAATCGGAAGCCATAGCCATAATTGAAAGCGATGTTATCAGACATCCTGAACGTGACACCGTAGTTCCATTCATATCAACACTTCCCCAGCGCGGATCCAACTGCCGCCATGTATGATAATCCTCTGCCGCTGCCGTTTCATTCATTTTTACAGGATACAGCGGAATAATTCCTGCAAAAAGCGTCAAAGCAATCAGAATGCTGAAAACGCATTTTAACATTTCTTTTTTTACTTTAGTCTGCATAATTACCTCCATTAATATAAAGCAGAGCTTTGAAATCTCAAGCGGTCGTTATGCGTCTCTTTTTCTTTATATCTCTGTATGCCTCATATGCTGATATATAGGCATCCAAAACTCTTTCTTTTTCCTGATTGTCAAGAACGGCGTCACCATAGACAGCCGCATCAAACAAATCTGCCGGCACCAAAATATTGGCGCCCGAAATTTCTGTTATTTTTTCAGCCGCTTCGTGAGATGTATTCACACCTGAAATACGATATATGCGGCAAAGCCTGTACATAACGGCTTTTACAGCCTCATTCGGCGTCCTTCTTCGGCACCGGGCAATGAAAAACTTATGTGAAAGCAGCGGATAAATTTTAATTGATACAAATATCAAAACAAGAAGCCCGAAAAGCATAGCGCCTGCGATCATAAGCATTTCCGACAGGCTCTTCTCCTCATTTTCTCCTTCCGCTGCGGCAATAGTCGGTTCAAATACAGTCCATCCAAATCCCTCTATATACAATTCAGGATAACCGTGGGCGTCATTCGGCGTAACCACATAATCAGTGTCAAGTTCGGAATTATCCCGAAGCTCTGACACAAGGTAACCCTCGCAGTAGCGTGCAGGAATTCCTGCCGCTCTTGCAAGCAGAACCATTGATGTAGCATATTCATAACAAACACCGCGCTTTGTACTGAAAAGAAAGCTCTCGGCATTTTCTGATCTAGATTTGACGTATTTCAGGTCATAAACAAAGTCATTTGCAAAGAAATACTGCTCAATAGCCTTTGCTTTATCATAATCAGAATCAACCCCCTGAGTTATCTCTTGCGCCAGATCATAAATGCGTTCATTTCCGCCGTAATCAAGAAGACTGACGCAATAATCAGTATACTCAAGGTATTCATCGCGCAGAATATCTTCATACTGAGAAAAGTCCCCGTCCGCATAATGCAGCACGCTAAAAGCATCCCAAAGAAGCTCAGAATAATCGGATCTTGAAATAATATCAACTATCTCTTTATTTCTTCCTTCTGTAAAGAACGTATCACCGTAATAACGGTATTCAAAAGCAGATGATACAGGAAATCTTTTTCTGCTGCGGATAAGACCGGTTTTCATTTTTTTCATGGTTACTCCGGCATTTGTCCATACGAGACTTTTCGCAAACTGAGGAACAGGCGCGAGCTCGGTACCGCTATACACTGAATATATGGCAGCAAGCCGTTCCTCCGGAACTACAATTTCCTCGGGCACATATCCGGAAAGACCGTATTCCTGTGCAAATTCATAGTCAAGCTCTGCCGCCGTCAATATGGCCTGAGTAAGATCCCCTGCTCTTCCCAGATCAATGGGAGCGGCATTGTAGTCATCAAGCTCCTCTTTATCTTCATCCTCCGCATACCACGAATCATAAATATAATCATATGTTGAAAAGGTAGCCAGCTTGAAATGAAGAACCTCATCGGCAGCCACATAATAAAGCGGCGTATTATTGTCCACATCTCTGTTTTGCCCTCCGGATGACGAATCACGAAGTATCCCCAGCATGCCGACAAGACGATCTGTAAACCGCTCCGCAGAAATCAGCGATTCAATAAACGTACGGTCTGCCTGGACTTTGGGCTTCGGCACTAAAGCAGCGGCTGCGGCAAATAAAAGAGCATATATCCCTGCCGCACGCCAAGTCTCCTTTTTAGCTGCAACCACCACTGTATCGCTGTCCCTAAGATGCCTGAAATAGACAAGAAGCATTATATATCCCACCGCCATAAGTATAATGAAAACAATGGGCATCTGCTCGGCTTCCTTACCGTAAATTGCAAAAGGGATTATAAATATGAGGAATCCCATGAATATCCTATACCGTACACAAGTAAAATAATAAATGACCGAGCTCATAAAAAACATGAATAAAAGGAATATACCAAAAGTATACCATTTGTTGAAATCCACAGCTGCCTGCGGCGTGATAAACCATATACCGAAAGAAATGGGATAATCTTTTTCACCGTAATCCATGCATAATACCGCCGCCTGAATAAATACGTAAAACAGCAGGATATATGCCGCCGCGCCAATAACCTTATGCTTCATCATGAAATCAAATAACCGGAAAATTAATATTCCAATCACCAACGAAGCAAACGAATAAACAGCAGTCAGCATTGTATCACGATAATGATACATAATGGACGTCATTGCAATGACGGTATAAATTAACACCGGATCCCATAAATATCCGATCAGCCGTTTTTTCAGAAGTGTTGTTTTGTTTTCAGTTTCATGCATATATTTATACCATTTTAAATACGTTGTCAGTATAGTCAAGATACCACAGCTCAGAAAATTCCTTGTATACGGCCGGTTCGGGAATGATCACGCTTAGATTTGAAACGCTTCCTATATTTTTCATAACACCGGAAAAACTGCCGTCAGGAATTGTAGTAGCCGCCACACAGGAGCATACTGAACCGGAGAAATTTATATCTATCCTCTGACCCGGCACGACCTTTGCAGCCAGAATCTTAAGGAGAACAATGTCGCAATAATCCGGATCATCAATACTTTCCAACGCAGTTTCCTCCGCTGAATTGCAGGCAAGATTGCAGGAAATTCCCTGCTTCGTCAGCGCTTTAACCAGCCCTATCACAGAACAGATGAGCTTTTCTTCCTGTAAGACCGCCTGTACCGGATCAGCATTCGGCTTTCTGTACAGATCAAGCGCTACCAGCGGCTGCACAGAAGCTACCGCCTCGTCAAGGCGCACCATAAGTTTCTGCTTTTTTGAGGACAGCTTCCAGTTAATCCTTTTAAGAGGATCGCCCTGAACATATTCGCGATGCTCATATCCGGGAGTTAAATTAGATGAAAACAGCATCTCAGTATCATTTTCGTCATTGTCGTCACTGGTAAGAACTGCATCAGAAATCTGCCGTAAAAGCTGCGAGGAGGGCTTTACATCAGGAATTTCTGGAATAACGCCTACCGATATCGGAGCCGGAAGTCCGCTTTTTATCCTAAATCTTACAAAGCCGAGAAAACCGCAGGAAAATACATCACATACGGAAATTTCACCGTTTCCGCCGATCTCAGCATTAATGCTGAACGTAAATTTTGCCTTCCTCTCCGAAAAAAGAGAAAGCCGGTATTTTTTACTATGCTTCTCAAAGACTTCAGAAGCCTTAGGGCAAATTTCAGCCACTGCTATCGGAAGCTTTCCTGTTTTTTCCACTGTTACCGTAACTTCAAGCATGCTTCCCTTTTTTACATAGGCATCAGAAAATATACTGACCATAATTCTTTTTCTGGCGTATAATGCAAATAAAAAGGAAACAATCGGCGGAACAATGAGAAAAGCTATAAGCACTACTCCCATTTCTCCCTCAATAAAAAACGTAAAAATGTACAATATAAAGGCAATAGCTGCAATACTTACAAAAGTTCCCAGTTTTTTTATCATTTTGCACCCATAGACGGCACGCTGATCACAGAAAGTATATGCTCAACATATGCTTCATTTGTCCCGAAAACCGTTTTTCCCTGCGGAGAAAGAATAATTCTGTGAGCCAGAACGGCAGACGCCATATTCTTCACATCATCGGGAGTTACATATTCTCTGCCGTAAATATAAGCCAGAGCTTTTGCCGCTTTGTAAAGAGCAATGCTTCCGCGGGGACTAATACCGAGAATTATATTTCTGTCGTCTCTTGTTGTATTAACGAGCTTAACTATGTACTGCCTGACCTGATCGGTAACACGGATGCGACGTACATCCTCCTGCATTTTCAGCACATCGTCAAGAGTCATAGCCGGAGATTCTATATTTTTTATCGGATTATGCTTTTCAGTTCGTTCAAGAATTTTTATTTCTTCTTCTTCAGACGGATAGCCCATCGACAGCTTCATAAAAAATCTATCCATCTGAGCTTCCGGAAGATGAAAGGTTCCGTATGTTTCTACGGGATTCTGAGTAGCCATTACAAGAAACGGTCTGGGAAGCTGATGCGTAACGCCGTCAAGACTGATCTGACGCTCCTCCATAGCCTCCAGAAGAGCAGACTGTACTTTCGGAGAGGCGCGGTTGATTTCATCTGCAAGAAGAAAATTACACATTACAGCGCCGTCACGATAAATAAAATCCCCCTTTTTCTGATCCATCATTGTAAAACCTGCAATATCAGAGGGCATTACGTCCGGAGTAAGCTGTATTCTGTTGAATTTTCCGCCGATAGAACGTGAAAGCGAAGTTATAAGCTGTGTTTTTCCAACACCGGGAACATCTTCGAGAAGAACAT
>CAJTWQ010000028.1:7378-25468 GCA_910579835.1 uncultured Ruminococcus sp. | reverse complement strand
AGTTGGAAATCCCGGTAAATATCAGCTTGATGCTCAGCAGAGATTCAATGCTGATATTTATGGTAATGGAGACGGTCTGACAAATATGGATGCTCTTACTGTGCAGAGAAAGCTTATAGGACTGGAATAAGCGTAATTATTAATTGAAAACATTAACCGGCTGACGTATTTAATGCGTCAGCCGGTTTTGTGCTTTAGGAATTTTGTATATCAGGAAGATTGTCTCATAAACAGATAAACGGTATATCCTGTGTAGATTGCCATCATAGCTATGCCGTGGAGATGAATAAGCTTTTTTTTCGGCAGACAGAAAATGAGTACCAGGAGACTGGAAGCGATAAGAAAAACGGTATCGATCGAATTCTGTACTGTAAATCCCACAGGAGAGATAACGGCGGCTATTCCTAATACAAAGAGGATATTGAATATATTTGAACCAATAACGTTTCCCAGAGCCATATCTATTTCGTTTTTTCGAGCGGCTACTATTGACGTTGCAAGCTCCGGCAGACTTGTTCCGAGGGCAACGATAGTCATACCAATAAGGTTGTCCGACATTCCAAAGTTTGCGGCTATATCGGAGGCGCCTTCGACCACCATTTTTCCGCCGGCAGCAATTGCGGCAATACCGCCGATAATATATATAAGGCACTGCCACATAGGAAGATTTTTTATCTCTTCCTCTTCATCTGTCAATGAGCCTGCGGAGCGTCTGGCTTTAACGGCGCTGTTTATCATGATATATAAAAAGAAAGCGAATAAGATCAGCAGTACGATTCCGGCTATGCGTGATAATTCACCGAAAAAGAATCCGAAACCAAGCATCACGCCTGCGGCAAGTGCAGAGAAAGGAAAGTCGCGTTTTAGAGTCTCGCGGTTTATAGGCAAGGGACACAGAATTGCGCAGAGGCCTGCGACTACCAGCAGATTAAAAATATTAGAGCCTACTGCATTGCTTATTGAAAGATCGTTTTTACCGGCCAGTGATGCGCTGACGCTGACAGATGTTTCCGGCAGACTTGTTCCCATTGCAACGATGGTCATGCCAATGATTATCGGTGGGATACTGAGCTTTTTGGCAGCCGAGGAGCTTCCTTCAACAAAGAAATCAGCGCCTTTGATAAGCAGAACAAAGCCTGCTATAAGCAGAAAATACATCATACATTTTTAACTCCTATAATTAGATATTTCTAATTATATCATATAGTTTGTTATTTTGCAAGCGGTATCGACAAGTTGTCCAAAAAATCGGCATATGGGTGAAGAATCAGAGATGATTTGTAGAAAATTTTCTATTGACAGGAATTATCTTGAAAAAGTTTAGCAGATGTGCTATAATTCGTAATGGATTTTGAGGATAAATTATGAACGGAGGTTTTTTATGACTGCACAAATCTTTGCCGTTATAATTTTCATAGCTATGTTCATTATGATCGTGCTTGACAAAATAGAACGGCATTATGTTACTCTGGGAAGCGGTATTCTTACTATTGCCGTAGTTTTTGGTATTTGCAAGCGAAGCTGGACTGCGATCTGGAATACTCTTGCTATTGAAAATTTTGTTAAGGGCGAATTCTGGTACGCCGCTTCTGAAAGCGAAAGCAAGGGCATAAACTGGGCGACTATCATTTTCATTGCCGGAATGATGATTATGGTTGAGGGTATGGCAAAGGCAGGCTTTTTCCGCTGGCTCTGCATGAAAATAGCATTTTTGGTTAAATGCAGGACAATACCGGTTTTTATTACTTTTATGATTATGTCGGCAGTACTTTCCATGTTTATTGACAGTATCACGGTCATCATGTTCTTGGCGGCAGTTACTATTGAGCTTGCGCAGCTGCTTAAATTCAATCCCGTGCCGATGATTCTTTCAGAAATTTTCTGCGCTAATCTGGGAGGAAGCGCAACAATGTGCGGCGATCCTCCTAATATTATTGTGGGAACCTCAATGGGATATTCATTTTTTGACTTTTTGGCAAATACGGGAATTGCAGCAGGAATTTCTCTTGTATTTTCTGTTGTATTCTTCTACTTTGCTTTCAGAAAAGAGCTCGCTTCTGACGGCTCTGAAAAAATTGACATGAGAAAGCTTCCCGAGCCTTCAGAGGCAATTACCAGCAAAAAAGATTTTATTATCAGCAGTCTAATTTTCGGACTTGCCGTTGTTCTTCTTGTTACGCATTCGATCACACATCTCACCGTTGCGACTATCGGTCTGGGAATAGCTGTTATTACGATTATTACTGCCGGCAAAAATACTCCTGAGATCATGAAAAAGGTTGATTACAAAACAATAGTTTTCTTTATCGGATTGTTTATAGTTGTAAGCGGTCTTGAGGAAACAGGTATTCTGGAGCTTATTGCTAAGTTTATTGAAAAGATAAGCGGAGGAAATACAATGGCGATGCTCGCTATTATCCTCTGGGTATCGGCAATTGCCAGCGCATTTGTCGACAATATCCCCTTTGCGGCTACAATGGTTCCGGTTATTCAGAGCCTTGCCGCCACAACAGGCGTAAGTCTGCATACACTTGCATGGACACTTTCAATTGGTACGGACATAGGCGGAAGCGCAACGCCTATCGGTGCTTCTGCAAACGTTGTCGGAACATCTGTAGCGGCAAAGAGCGGTCATCCGATCAGTTGGGGAAGATACTGTAAAAAGCTTGCGCCGGCTACGGTCATTGTTCTTGCCATTTCAACAGTCTATATATTTGTGCGCTATCTTTGATTTAAAAGGAGGATGTTATGGGACAGATAATTATTTCAGTAGGGCGTGAGTTCGGCAGCGGCGGCCGCGTTATTGCCGAAGCGTTGGCAAAGAGATTTGAGATCCCGATTTACGACCGTCATCTTATACTGGAGATTGCCGAAAAAACCGGTCTTGCTCCGGAGGAAATCGAGAAGTATAATGAAAATCCGAAACACAGACTTTTTTCACGTTCCGTAAGAGGATACAGCAACTCTATTGAGGACAATATCGCCGAAATGCAGTTCAGATTTATTGAGGACAAAGCGGCAAGCGGCGAGTCTTTTGTGGTAGTGGGACGCTGCTCGGAAACAAAGCTGCGCAAGTACGATGGTCTTGTATCTCTCTTTATTCTGGGAGATATGGACGAAAAAGTAAAACGTGTCATGGAGGTGTACGAACTGACCGAGGAAAAAGCGCGCGATCTCATAGATAAAAAGGACAGAAAAAGAAAACGTTATCATAACTATCACTGCTCCGGTCACTGGGGGGATTCCCGGCTTTACGATCTCAGTATAAACAGCAGTCGTCTGGGGATTGACGGAACTGTGGATATGCTTGAAAAATATATCCGTGCAAGAATGAGTGATTGACGTGGTATAAGGGAATTTATAGGAGAATTTGCTATGAAGAACGTCATAATTTATGGTTCTCAGTACGGAACTGCTAAGCAATACGCAAAAGAATTAGCTAAAAAACTTGGATTCGAGCTTAAAATGTATAAAGATACAGAAGGCATTGATGATTACAATACAATTATTTATATCGGCGCATTATATGCAGGCGGCGTTTTGGGAATGAAAAAAACTTTCAGGAAGTTACTGAATAGTAATAATAAAAAAATCATTATAGCAACCATAGGACTGGCAGATCCATCTAATAAACAAAATACAGATTCCATAAAGAACGGAATGAAAAAACAATTGTCAGCAGAAGTATATAGTAATGCACACATTTTTCACCTGAGAGGAGGAATAGATTATTCCAAACTGAATTTAAAACATAAAACAATGATGCATTTATTATACAAAAAAGCTGTTAATCTGCCTGATGAAGCGAAAACGGCAGAAGACAAATTAATGATTGAAACTTATAATAAACAAGTTAGTTTCATTGATTACAAAAGTTTAGAGCCGATAATCCAAAGTATATGATTTTTAAGTTCTGATTTATACGAATAAACAAGTAATCAAAATAAGCCCGAAAGCAGTTTACAAACTATTTTCGGGCATAACTTATATATATGTATCACTCTTGTGACCGCATAATTTTTTTCAGTTAATTTTCGAATTTTTTACAAAAAAACAGTGGCTTTTTTTGTGGTTTTGTGTTATAATATACTTTTAAGATAATATTTTCAAGGAGTTTTACATAATGTCAATATATCTTGATAATGCCGCGACCACAAAGCCGTGTGACGAAGCTGTTGCTGCGGCTGTTGATGCAATGACCGTTAATTTCGGCAATCCCTCGTCTCTCCACCGTGCAGGACTTGACGCTCAGCTTATAGTGGACAAGTCCAGAAAGATCATCGCCGATTCTCTGGGAACATCACCGGAAACAATTTTTTTTACCTCAGGAGCAACGGAAAGCAATAATCTGGCTTTGCGGGGAGCCGTAGCCGCATACGGTAAAAGGCGGCGAAAGATCGTGGCTTCGGCAGTGGAACACGCCTCCGTTGAGGAAACGTTGAAGGCTCTTGAAAGAAATGACTTTGAGGTAGTTCGCATACTTCCCCGTCAAAACGGTGAATATGTCGCCGATGATTTTATTGCCGCATGTGATGAAAATACAGTGCTGCTTACCATGATGTATATCAATAATGAAACAGGAGCGATACTGCCGGCAGGGGATGTATTTAACGCAGTAAAGAGGCGTTTCCCGGAGATAATTACACATAGCGACTGCGTTCAGGCATATATGAAATTTCCTGTCAGAGCATCGGCTCTCAATGCAGATCTTATCTCCCTCAGCGCCCATAAAATCCACGGCGTAAAAGGATCGGGGGCGCTGTATGTCAAAAAGGGAATCCGTGTTCTGCCTATAATGACAGGCGGTCGTCAGGAAAAGGGGATTCGTTCCGGAACGGAAAGCGTTCCGCTGATAGCTGCATTCGGAGCGGCTGTTATGAAGCTTAACCCAACGATAAACGAGAGATTTGTCCGTGCAGGCGAGCGCAAGCTGTATTTTGAAAAACTTCTTTCCGGTATTGACGGTGTTGTGATAAACTCTGTTAATAATTCGCCATATATTACCAATATTGCGGTTATGGGAAAACGGTCGGAAATTATGCTTCATTTTCTTGAAAGCAGAGGTATTTATGTTTCCAGCGGTTCGGCTTGTTCAAAGGGAAAACAAAGCGGTGTTCTGGAAAAATTCGGCATATCGGACAAAGCGGCCGACAGCGCCCTGCGTATCAGTATAACATCGGAAACAACGGAGGGCGAGCTTGACGAGCTTGTATTGGCTCTAAGAGATGGAATTGAGAAAATAAGAGGATAGAAAGGAATATGATTATGAAAGAAGTCGTACTTGCAAAATACGGTGAAATGGCTTTAAAAGGCCTTAATAAGCGTACATTTGAGGATGTGCTTACAAAAAATATAAAAAGAAGGATCAAACCGCTGGGCAGCTTTACCTGCACAACCGCTCAGTCTACGATGTATATATATCCTAATGATGAAAATGCCGGTCTTTCGGAGGTTGTGGAGCGTGTAGAAAAAATATTCGGTATTGCCGCGCTCTGCCGTGCCTGCGTCTGTGAAAAGGATTTTGGGGATATTGTAGAAAAGAGCGGAAAATATTTGGCCGATGTTCTTGGAAACGCTCATACTTTTAAAGTGAATGCAAAAAGAGCTGATAAGGCTTTTCCTATGAAATCTCCGGAAATCTGCATGGAGCTTGGAGGTATTCTTTTAGAGAAATTTCCTCACCTTACTGTGGATGTAAAGAATCCTGAGGTTACCGTTACTGTTGAAATCCGTGATACGAATGCATATGTTCACGGAGAAAACCTTAAAGGAGCCGGCGGTCTTCCTGTAGGCAGCAGCGGAAAGGCTATGCTTCTTCTTTCCGGGGGTATAGACAGTCCTGTCGCCGGATGGATGATGGCAAAAAGAGGCGTGCACATTGAGGCGATACACTATGTCAGCCCACCGTATACCTCTGACCGTGCTCAGCTGAAGGTTGAACAGCTTTGTGAAAAGCTTACCGATTACTGCGGCGGAATCGCATTTCACTGCGTACCTTTTACTGAGATACAGGAGGCTATCAAGGATAACTGTCCGGAAGAATTCTTCACTATTATTATGAGGCGCATTATGATGGAGATTGCTCAGAGAATCGCTGCAAAGGAAAAATGCCTTGCTCTTATTACCGGAGAGAGTGTAGGACAGGTTGCAAGCCAGACTATGGCGGCGATAGCTTGTACCGATGCAGTCTGCAGGATTCCTGTGTTCCGTCCGCTGGTGGGAATGGACAAGACGGAGATCGTAGAAATAGCACGTAAAATAGACACATTCGAGACATCCACCCTGCCTTATGAGGACTGCTGTACCGTGTTCACTCCTCGTCATCCCAAGGTTCGTCCGCAGCTTGCCGATATTGAAAAAGCGCAGAATGGTTTTGACTTCGAGCCGCTTATTCAGAAAGCAGTTGACAATACTGAAATGAAAACTTTTAATTTCTGAGATGATGTTACAATTTGGTGAATAATATTTTGTACATGATGTGCAATAATTTGGGATGTGAAACTTTGATAAATGTTAATTTTGCTGAATATACTCCCGGAAATCTTGACAAATTGGTTACAAATGTTGTAGAATTATTAGTACGGAGAGGTATATCTGTTTCTACGGCGGAGAGCTGTACTGGCGGACTGCTTTCGGAACTGATAACAGCAGTTCCGGGAGCTTCGCAGATTTTTAGTTTGGGTATATGCACCTACTCGGAAGAAATGAAGAGCAGATTTCTCGGTGTCTCTCCGGAGAAGCTTGAGAAATACGGTGTTGTAAGCTGTGAGACCGCTCTTGAAATGGTCAGGGGACTGAAAAAAATCTCCGGGGCGGATATTTGCGTTTCTGTTACGGGAATTGCGGGTCCCGGCGGCGGAACGGCTGAAACTCCCGTAGGTACGGTATATATTGGCTTTGATATAATGGGCAGGCAGTTTTCAGAACTGCCGGAATTATGGAAGTTAAAAGATTTGAGCCGCAGCAATATTCGCAAAGTGGCGGCTTTTTGTATTTTTGGAACGATAGAAAAAGCGCTTATGGAGGATAACAAAAGGGAATGAGTAATTTAAACGGCGGTTCTGACGATTTGAGCAGAGCCGATAAAATAAGCAGGATAAAAAAATCCGTACGTGCGGAAAATGTTTTGTCCAAGGCTCCCGAAGTTCCTGCTGTATCTGACTGGGAGCAGAATATAGCCAGAATTTTGGCGAAAAAGGAGCAAAAGTCATCCGGCGGTGAAACGGCAGAGAGCATTCTGGCGGAGATATACGGAAAGGACGCTATTCATCGTGCTCCAGTATCGGATAAGGTCGATGAGCTGGAGATTTTTCCGGGGCGTGAAGTTATTCCTGAGCCTGAGCCGGAATCAGGGGCTGAACCTGTTCGTGAACCGGAAATTATTCTGGATTCTGAGACATCTGCCGGAGCTGCGCTTGAGGAAGCGATAGAAAAAAATGATATACCTTTAAAGAATGAGGCGTTGACGGAAGAATTTTCTCCGATTATTGCTGAAGCCGAAAAAAATAAAGAAAAAGCTGAAATCACGGCAAAACCGAGCGTAAAAAAGAAGAAAAAGAGCAAAAAGAAGAAAAAGAAAAAAACTTTTAAGCAGCGATTTTTAGGGCTTTTTCCTCAGAAAGGCGACAGCGTTTTAGAGGTCATCAGGAAGATTGTTTTTCTTATATCAATTATAGCAATCGTTGTCTGCGGCTATATGGTCGCTGATTATTACATCGACCTGTGGCAGAGCAAGAAAGTCAATGAGGATACAAGAAGCCTTTACTGGTCATATGAGACTACCGAACCCAGCGGCGGAGAAAAACATCCTTCTATTGGGATAGCTGATGAGGGAGAGCCTGAACCTGTTTATACCCTGCTTCCGGGCGCTAAGAAACTTCTTGACATTAATAAGGATGTCGTTGGCTACATTAAGATCGACGGAACTCCTATAGATAATGTTGTTATGCAGGGGAAGGATAATTTTGAATATCTGGACAAGAAAATTAACGGTGATGAAAACAGAGCCGGCGAGCTGTTTCTTGACTGGAGAAATCATTTTGACGATGTGGACAGCGACGGTCATCTGAAAGTGCCTAATTCTCAGAATCTTGTGATTTACGGTCACGCCATGAAAGACGAGAGTATGTTCGGATGTCTGATAAAATACCGCAATACCTCCGATTATTACAGCGATCATCCGATCATACACCTTAATTCAAACTACAGCCACTACACTTATAAGATATTTGCCGTATTTATTCTTGATTCTGAGGATAAAAGCGATACCAGATTCGATTGCTGGAGCAAGCAGAATTTCGGCGGTGAGGAGGACTTCTACGATTTTGTAAATGAAGCCAAAAGAAGAACTATCCGCACAAATGATGTTGATGTCAGATACGGCGATCAGCTGCTTACTCTTTCAACCTGCGATGATTATTTAGGTGACAGAGGCCGTCTGATAATTATGGCAAGACAGGTGAGAGAGGGCGAGGACGCTGTAAAGGGTACTCAGGACAGCGAGTCCAATCCGAATATTAAGTGGCCGTCCATGTATTACAATACAAAATCAGGAGAAAAATACGATCCGGATAATTTTGTGCCATATAATGCATCGGAATCTGATAAAAACAAAACATCGGACGGTGCCAGCGGCACAGCAGTTCCGGAGGGTATAACAAAAGCTGCCGGATAATTATCCATGCTTTAGGAGTGTGAGAATGAATGAAAAAATCCGTTAAGATTACAACAGCGTGTTTGTCGGCAGCCGCTGCGATTGGGTTGGGCGTATATGTTTTTTCCTTGAATAAAGATGAAAAAACAGCGCCTACCGTAAATATAGCCGAGGATGAGACAACGACTGCGGCGACGGAGCCGGCAACGGAATTCGTTCTGCCCTCAGACTGGTCCGAAAATATTGAATATGTTCCTTCAGCTCAGGGGATAACTGCAAAGGCCAAAGCAATGAGCAAGGTAAATCTTGATTATATTGCCTGGATGAAAATTGATGGTACACCCATTAATTATCCTATACTTCTTGATCCCGGAGAAATAGGAAAAAATGACGAATATCACGGAACTGAAAACGAAGGGGCGGTTTATTACTATCTTTATCGCAACCTGAAAAAAGATTATGAATTTGCGGGTTCTATCTTTATGGATTATCGCAACGTGCTTAATTCAAACGATGACGAGCAGTCGGAGAATCTTGTTATTCACGGTCATGATATGAATGACGAATCCATGTTCGGAATTTTAAGGAGATACAGAAACGAGCCGGGATTTTATGAGAAATGCTCATTTATAGAGCTGGAATCAAAGTATGAACAGAGAGATTATGTTATATTCGCTTATTTGCCTACAAAGGGTGTTTATGAGGACGGCGGATTCAACTATTGGGATATGGAGGAGCTTGATACCAAGGAGCAGTTCGACGCATATGTAAAGACTTGCAGAGACGGAGCTTATCTTGATACAGGGATCGACGTTCAGTACGGCGACAGGCTTATCACTATGTCGACTTGCTTTAATAATCAGTCGGATATGAGATTTATTGTTGTGGCAAGAAGTCTCAGAGAAGGTGAAAGTATAGGCGATGTTTCCAGTATTGCACATACAAAGGAGTGGCTTGACGCTCAGAAAGCGGCTGCTGAAGAGGCGGCTGCGTCAACTACCTGAAATATATGGTGATATTTATGAAAAACAGATATTCTTTAAAAAGTACCGCTGCTATAACCTCAGGTCTAATAGCTCTTACAGGAGTGGTGTCGGTCATTGGCTATGCGGCAGGACAGGAACCGTCTTCGGAGACGGCAAATATTTCTGTAGAGGATAAGGCTGAGATTTTCGCAGACGCTGAAAAAGAGCCTGCCTCTAAGGAGATTGATTGGGCAAAAGCTGATATTTCTGATTATGATACCAGTCTTTCGCTTGTGAGTTATGAAGAGACTACCCCGGAGATGCTGGCGACAGTTGGAGTTAAAACAACAGCAGGCGACGGCAGTGCTCTTACAGAAGAGGAATTTGCCGCTATGATTGAGAGACGCCGGAAGATAAAGAAAGCTTCTCCGTCTTTGACCAGGAAGTCGAGGAATGCCGATCCTACAACAGTTGAGCTTTATCTTTCGGGAAAGCCTGTAGGCGATATACCGCCGAGTCAGGGCGTTCATGCGGAGGCTCAGCCGGGAGATTTTGCATTTATAACCTACGGTTGGGGTCATGGTGTGGGAATGAGTCAGAACGGCGCTAATTTCTATGCAACATACAGCGGCTGGACATATCAGGATATTCTTTTCCACTATTATCCCGGAACATTTCTTATGAATACGGGGCTTACCGATTACGAGGAGCTTACTGTACGTCATCAGCCTGCCGGCGATACGCTTGATGTTGTATCGCAGATCGTTTATAACGAAGTAGGCGGCTCAATGTCATATGAGGCGATAAAGGCTCAGGCGGTCGCTGTATATACATATATTAAATATAACGGCGATGATTCAAGCGATCTGCGTCCCAAGGCAAATCCTCCTCAGATCGTTATAGATGCCTGCGCAGAGGTTCTGGGCGAAGCTCTTTTCTATGACGGTGATTATGCCTTGACTATGTTCTATGCTTCCAGCGGCGGCTGTACGGCTAACTGCTATGAGGTATTCTATCAGGATATACCATATCTTACAAGCGTGCCCAGCGATTATGATGGTGCTTATGATCCTCATTTCGGTACGGTAACGTATATCAGTGACAAGGTAATGAAAAGCAAAATTGAATCTGCCTACGGCATCAAGCTTTCTGATAATCCTTACAACTGGATTCAGCCTGTTTATTCCAATGAGACCGGATATATAACCGATATTCTTATTGACGGACAAATGTACGTCAAAGGATATTCTTTCTCATTGGCTATGGGACTGAAGTCCTGCAAGTTTGATATTTTGTATACTCCGCCGGAGGATGGTGACTATACAGAGGATCTTTCACAGCCCATCGGTGAAGCGCCTATGCCGGACGTACCAATGCCGGATGTGCCAGTATCGGATGTTATACCTGACATACAGATTCCCGACGACAGACCGGATGAGCCAGATGATCCGCCAGGAGTGCCGTCAACAGGCGAACCGGATATACCTGTTGAGCCGACTACGGATGCTGTAGTTCCGCCGGTTATTTTCGAGCCTTCAACAGAGTCGAATTCCGTTTCATCGGAAAAGAATACTGCTGGAACCGGAATCGTTTCAGAATAAAATTAACAGCAAGTTTCTGAATCAAAATGAATTTCAGAGACTTGCTGTTACTGTCATATGCTGATTTGCTCAAACGGTGAAGAAAGGTAAAAATCCTGTTAAGATTTTTAATCGAATTCAAACGTTTGTTTTATATATAAATGCCTTTAAATAAGTTTTTGACTATAATTGCTAATAAAACGCTTACATTTTTGTTTAGCATTGTGCATAATTACATCTTGTAAAATGTGCGATAAAGTGATAAAATTAATGTAGGGGTAAAAAAAGGTGATGAGATGTGAAAAAACCAAAATCTGGGTGATGATTTTCATATCAGTCTGAAAGCGAGGCGAAGGTCATGGCAGATCCGCTGTGCGGTACTTATTATCCAAGTATTGATCAAAAGGGACGTATGAGCTTCCCGAACAAGCTTCGTGAGATTCTTGGCCCGGAGTTCTATCTCTGCGCCGGACATGACGATCACTATATCGCCGTTTATTCCCCTGAGGAATTTCAGGTGTACAGAAGCAAGCTTTATTCCGTAAAGGGAAAGGCCGGCAGCGACATCCGCCGAAAGCTTCTCTCCTGCGCCGATAAACAGGTGCCGGACAAGCAGGGAAGAATTTTTATTACCCAGACTCTTAGAGATCATGCGGAAATAGGCGCGGATGATGATGTTGTAGTCATCGGCTCGGAAAATAGAGCTGAAATCTGGAATAGAGCGAAGTGGGAGGAATTCAGCAGCAGCATTTCTATTGAAGACATTAACGATGTGCTGTCAGACCTCGTCCTTTGATAAGATTTAAAAAGTCCGGTGTGCTTACAGTCAGGCCCGTGGAAAATCGGTGAGCTTAGAGGCACTGCAGGCCCGGAAAAAAGGAGAAAGGCATAATGGAATTTACCCATATTCCCGTGTTGGCGGAGGAATGTATTGAGGGACTTAGTATTCGTCCGGACGGTATCTATATAGACGGTACTGCCGGAGGCGGAGGACATTCGTTTCTTATAGCTTCCCGCCTCAGTGAGAAGGGAAGGCTTATTTCACTTGACCGTGATCCTGATGCCGTGGCTGCCGCTTCAGAAAGGCTGGCAGGATTCGGCAATGTACAGGTCATTCACAGTAATTACTCGCAGCTACGCAGTGTGCTTGACAATCTGGAGATAGAGAACGTGGACGGTATCCTTATGGATCTGGGCGTTTCATCCTATCAGCTTGATGAGGGAAGCAGAGGCTTCTCCTATCATCTTGACGCCCCTCTTGATATGCGTATGAGCAAGGAGGGTATAAGCGCTGCAAATATTGTAAATACATATTCCGAGCAGGAGCTGTCAAAAATTATTTTTGAGTATGGCGAGGAAAAATTTTCCCGGCGTATTGCAGGAAACATTGTGAAAGTCCGTGCGGTCAGTCCCGTTGAGACGACTTCTCAGCTGGCTGAGATTATCAGGAACAGCGTTCCTCAAAAGGCAAGACGTGAAAAAAATCCTTGCAAAAAGACCTTTCAGGCAATAAGGATAGCTGTAAACGGTGAGCTTGAGCATTTATCTCAGGGACTTGACAGTGCATTCAGCAGCCTGAAGGCAGGTGGCAGACTTGCAGTTATAACCTTTCATTCTCTGGAGGACAGACTTGTCAAGCAGAGATTTGCAGGGTGGTGCAGAGGATGCATATGCCCGCCGGATTTTCCTCAGTGTGTATGCAGACGCAAGCCGCAGGGGTGCCTTGTAAACAGAAAACCGATAGAAGCAAAAGAAAAAGAACTTGAAAGCAACAACAGAAGCAGAAGCGCAAAGCTCAGAGTAATAGAAAGGAGTGCGGAAGCTGATGGCTGACAATAACGTTTATTATTATGACAATGATTATTACAGCTATGAATATTCCGACACTCAGGATGTATATGCCGGTGAAACTGTGAAAACGGCTGAACCAGAGTCTGAGGAAGAGGAAAAGCCTCAGATCAGGCACAGGCGTATTGAAGCCAGAAGAGGTTCGGTGATCAGGATAGTTATGCTGTCGCTGCTTGCCGCAGCGCTGCTTGGTTCGGTGATATATTCACTTGACAGGAGAAACACCATGTATAATAAGGTTACTTCTCTTAACGGCAAGCTGGAGCTTACCGAAGCCGAAAACACCAGGCTGCAGTCTGAGCTTGAAAGCGAAATGTCTGCTAAAAACGTCGAAGAATATGCTGAAAATGTACTCGGTATGCAGAAGATAGATCCTTCGCAGATCGAATTCATTAAGATACAGACCGGTGACGTAGTAAGTATTCCCAAGCAGAAAAAAACTCTTATTGACAAAATTGGAGATTTTTTTGACAAGTGCGGGGAATATTTCAAAGGGTAGTACAAATATAAATATTAAAAAGACTGCCCGTTTTAATTAAGTAATACTATCGGCAAAATAAAAATCAAGCCGAGGTTATATGTAGGACACGGAGATACAGCGAGTGGTCGGAATAAGGGATCGCCTTCCCGGACTTGGAGCGTTATAAGTCCGGGAAGCGGGGTTCCGCGCTTGAACAGCGATAAATCCTTCGTCGTATCAAATGGAAAAGAGCATCATTTTTAATAAGATGTTCAAAGGCGGGGCGGATATTAAACCCTGCCTTATTCTATTAAGGAGGCTTTTATGGCAAATTTTAATCCTTCAAATTCTATGAGATTCAGAACAAAGATTGTTATGACAGCCGTATTTTTTGTGTTGTTTTCGCTTATTGCTATGAATTTTTTCAAAATTTCTGTTGTCAATAACAATAAATATCAGGCTATGGCGAACAGTCAGCATTTCGGTTCAATTTCGATATCTGCCCACCGTGGGGCGATTTATGACGCCAAGGGAAATGCCCTTGCCAAAAGTGCGACCGTCTATAAAGTATTTCTTGATCCGTCTATGTATAAGACGGAGCTTGAAGAGCTTCAAAAGCGTATAGACAAGCGGAACAGCGATAAGAAAAACGGCGATTACAAGCCTGAATATGATGAAAACGGTGTGGAAAAGGACGCACTTCCTGAATCTGCTTACGCATTCAGCGAGCAGACGGTTGCTTTTCTTGCAGAGAAGCTGTCTATTGAACCGGAGAAGGTACATAAGGCTATGGAAGAGGATACTCAGTATAGCGTGCTTCAGGATCAGGTTGAAAAGCCCGTGGCTGACGAGGTGCTCAGCTTTTTTAATAAGTATGGTTTCATTTCTTTAGCAGTGGAGGAGGATACCAAGCGCTATTATCCCCAGTCCGAGCTTGCCGCTTCTGTAATAGGCTTCACAACCGCAGACGGCAAAGGAATTTACGGCATAGAATCTTATTACGACGAATATCTGTCCGGCATCGACGGCAGAACCATATCTGCTAAGGATTCAAACGGAAACGAGCTTCCATACAGATATTCCAAGACCTATGAAGCTAAAAACGGTGATGATATATATCTTACAATTGATATGAACATCCAGTATTATCTTGAACAGCATTTGCAGGAAATGGTGGAGAAGTATCATGTAAAAAATAGGGGCTGCGCTATACTTATGAACGCCAAGACCGGCGAAATATATGGCATGGCACAGTATCCCAGCTTTGATCTTAATAATCCCTATAAAATTTCTGAGGAAAAGGAAGCTTCGATCAAGGCGCTGAAAAATGAAACGGAAGCCGATAAAAAGCTGTCTGAGGAGCGTGAGACGCAGTGGCGCAATAAATGCATTACGGAGAGATATGAGCCGGGTTCAGTTTTCAAGGTAATAACAAGCGCTGCGGCCTTTGAAGAAAATCTTATTGATCTTGTAAATGATTCTTTTTACTGCTCAGGAGCCGTTAAACTTGAGGGTCACGCTGAACCTATTAAATGCCATAAGCGTGAAGGTCACGGAGCGCAGAGCTATCAGGAAGCTCTGACACATTCCTGCAATCCTGCTTTTATGGAAATAGGAAAAAGAATCGGTGTCGAAAAGTTTGCAAGTTATCTTAATGCTTTCGGAATTAACCAGAAAACCGGTATTGATCTTCCGGCAGAAGTAAACGGCGATGTGGGAGATCTCGACAAAATGACAAATGTTGACCTTGCGGTATCGGCTTTCGGTCAGAGACAGACTCTTACCCCCATAGAGATGATAACCGCATACTGTGCTGCTATAAACGGCGGATACCTGCTTCAGCCTTATGTGGTTGACAAGATCGTTGACGGAGATGGAAATATTGTTCTCAAAAATGAAAGGACTGTACGACGCCAGGTTGTATCGGAAGATACTTCTGAAAAGATGAGAAATGCTCTCTATCATGTTGTTACCGACAGTAACGGAACCGGAAATGTATCTATTAAGGGCTACGCTATCGGCGGAAAGTCCGGTACGGCTCAGCGTCTTAGTATTACCAGCCAGAACGAAGCTATTACTGAATCGGGAGAAAACTCCGATATTCAGGAATATGCGGCTTCTTATGTATGTTTTGCTCCTGCTGACGATCCAGAGATAGTCCTTCTTGTAATGGCAGATATGCCGTCTAAGGAAAATGACAGATATTACGGAAGCGTTGTTGCTGTTCCTACGGCAAGAGATATTCTTACCGACGTTCTGCCTTATCTTGGAATAAGCCCTCAGTACACTGACGAAGAACTGAAAAATCTTGACGTAAAGATTCCACTTCTTGAAGGTTCTCTGGATGATGCTAAAAGAACCCTGGAGGGTATGGGAATAAGTTATGAGGTTATAGGCAATGGAATAGAAGTAGTGGCTCAGTCGCCTTTAACGGGCAAATCTGTGGCAAAGGACGGCTGCGTATATCTTTATACGGAGCAGAATCATACTGTTGATTACACTACAGTTCCCGATGTGAAAAACGGTTATCTTGACTGGGCAAACGAACAACTTTCATATTGTCAGCTGAATTATGTTGCACGAGGAGCGATGCGCGACGATGCTATTGTAAGCGATCAGTCTATACCGCCGGGAACCAAGGTGGCGGTAGGTACCACGATAGAACTTGAATTTACTGTTTATAACGAGGGCGACTGATAATCTGCCGCCGTACACACGAAACATCTGATAACCGAAAACGGAGGGATATATATGAAGCTGTGCGATCTTCTTGAAAACAATGCGGAAACCAGAATTGGAAATACTGAAATAAGCTTTATAACCGATGATACAAGAAAAGTTATACCCGGAAGCCTGTTCGTCTGTATTAAGGGAGGAAGCTTTGACGGTCATGACTCTGCCGGAGAAATGCTTGAAAAGGGAGCCGCCGTCGTTGTATGCGAGCGTGACCTCGGTTTGGGAGACAGGCAGATCATTACTGATAATTCCCGTCTGCTCTACGGAAAGCTGTGCGCAGCATGGTTCGGTCATCCTGAGCGGGAACTGAAAATGATCGGCGTTACCGGCACCAACGGCAAGACAACTGTCACCAATGTCGTTAAGCATATCCTTATGGCGGACGGACATAAAACAGGTTTGGTCGGAACGATCCGGAACGAGATCGGCAGCAAGGTGCTGCATGCTGACAACACGACACCGTTCGCTTATGACTTTATGGCGCTGCTTCGTCAGATGGCAGATGAAAAGTGCGAATATGTCGTTATGGAGGTAAGCTCCTTTGGTCTGGTGCAGAACAGAATCGGCAGTTCTCACTTTGATATAGCTGTTTTTACAAATCTTACACAGGATCATCTGGATTACCATAAGGATATGGAAAATTATTATCAGGCTAAGAAAATGCTTTTTGATATTTGCGATACGGCTATAGTAAATGCCGATGACGAATACGGCATACGTCTTTATGATGAGATTAACTGTGAAAAGCTGAAATTCAGCATTAAATCAAATACGGATTTTTACGCCGACGGTATAAAGATTAAAGCCGGCGGATCGAGTTTCTGGTTCTGCGATGGTCATAAGTCCTATTTGGTGAAATCAAGAATGCCCGGAGCGTTTAACGTTTCCAACCTTACTGCGGCAATGGCAGTTTGTTTGAAGGCTGGATTGAGTATTGAAAGCATTATCTCTGCCGTAGAATCCTGCGCAGGGGTTAAGGGGCGGTGCGAAGTTATTCCTACGGATACGGACTTTACCGTTATCTGCGATTATGCTCACACGCCTGACGCTGTTGAGAATATTCTTCAAAGTGTTCGTGAATATACAAAGCACAGGCTTATCTGCCTTTTCGGCTGCGGCGGAAACCGCGACGCTGCAAAGCGTCCGAAAATGGCTGCGGCTGCGGCAAAAAATGCAGATATGCTTATTATCACCTCTGATAATCCGCGAAATGAGGATCCGGATGCTATCATCCGTGATATTCTTACGGGAATGGAGGGATGTGATGTTCCGTATAACGTTGTGACCGACCGGAAGGAAGCTATCTTTCACGCCTTGAAAATTGCGGAAAAGGATGATATAATAGTTCTTGCAGGAAAAGGTCATGAAGATTATCAAATTCTTGCCGGAATGAAGCACATACCCTTTGACGAGCGTGAGATAGTTCGCGAGGGACTGAAACTGCTTTAAAGAAAGGGAACAAACTAATGTCATATTGGATAATAAATCTTGCAGTAACGCTGCTTTCATTTGTGGCTGCCGGAGTATCGGGAATTTTTCTCATTCCCTTTCTCAGAAGAATAAAATTCGGGCAGCCTATAAAAACTGAGGACGGTCCGCAGTGGCATGCCAAAAAACAGGGAACTCCGACTATGGGCGGTTTTATGTTTATTATTGCATCTGTGGTCACATCTATGATCGGCTACTGGATATACAGAATCAGAGGCGGAATCGACGTAACTTCCGCAGATGTTCAGAACGCCTTTTACAGAATGCTCAGTGTGATCGTTTTCTCCGTACTTTTCGGGCTTATTGGATTTATTGACGATTTCACCAAAGTCGCCAGAAAGAAAAACGACGGACTGAGTC
>CAJTWQ010000028.1:0-7368 GCA_910579835.1 uncultured Ruminococcus sp. | reverse complement strand
AGTCCTATGCAGAAGATCGTGCTTCAGGTAATATTTTCACTGGGATTCCTTTATGCGCTTCAGAAATTTGGAGACAGCTCCACAAGAATAGATCTTGGTTTCTGGCAGTCTCCATCTCTTGGAATTTTTTACTACATACTTATGATCCCCGTTATTATATATTTGACAAATGCTGTAAATCTCACCGACGGAGTAGACGGTCTGTGCGGATCTGTTACTTTTGCAGCAATGCTGATATTTACTATCTGCTGTGCTATTCTCAAGGAAACGGAGCTGTCTCTGTTTACCATGGCTCTTGCAGGAGGCTGTCTGGGATTTCTTATCTGGAATCTCAATCCGGCTAAGTGTTTTATGGGCGATACGGGCTCTATGTTCCTCGGAGCGGCAGTTACCGGTGTGGGACTTGTGCTTCATAAACATCTGCTGTTGCTTTTAGCGGCTCTTGTATATATTCTGGAGGCTCTTTCCGTTGTTATTCAGGTGTCGTATTTTAAGTATACAAAGAAGAAAACTGGAGAAGGCAGGCGTATTTTTAAGATGACGCCTATACATCATCATTTTGAGATGAGCGGATTCAGCGAATATAAAATCGTTATAACCTTTACTCTGACAGGCATTATTTTCGGAGTTCTGGGAATAATAACCTTACTTTAGAACCTGTCTTAACAAGGTATTGCATGCGATTTTTTGGCAGATTTTGCCGGATGATGCGCCAAAAATCTTTGCTGTGCGAGGCGCTCCTGCTGATTTTTCCTTGTCTTCGACAAAGATTATATACAAAAAATTACACATAAGCCTTATGAAGACAGGTTTTTAATCCTGGATTGTGAAAGGAGAAATGGAATGGCATCAGATAATAAAAAGAAACAAACGACCTTTCAGGGATTATGGAAAACCTTTGTAGGTGACGGCAGAAACAGTGATCTGAGCCTTTCGTTCTTTGCCTATGTAATGATTCTTCTTGTGGTAGGAATTGTAATGATGTCCTCTGCCAGCTATGCCTGGGCATACAGTGAGCACGGCGGCGACGGTCTTTATTACGCAAAAAATCAGGCAAAGAACGCCCTTATAGGTTTTGCCGCTCTGATTTTCTTTATGAAAATGGATTACCATAATCTGAAAAATATTAAGCTGCCCGGAATCAATAAATTTAATATTGCAGGACTTCTATATGTTCTCGGCGGAATTCTTCTTATCGTTGTTCTATTTTTCGGAAGCGATGAGGGCGGTACTATGGGAGCAAAAAGGTGGCTCTCTGTAGGAGGAGGTTTGAGCTTTCAGCCGTCTGAGGTGGCTAAGCTGGCTATAATCACATTTTTTGCCTACAGCATGGAACGCGACGGTAAAAAAATGGATGAATTCAAAACGGGAATTCTGAAATATGCTGTTCTGATGGGAATTTATGCTTTTCTGCTCTTTCTCGAGCCGCACCTTTCGGGTATTATTCTGGTAGCGACCATTTCAGTTGCTATGATTCTGTGCGGAGGCGCTAACAGAAAACAATTTCTTATTCTCGGTACTTCCGTATTGGCGGCAGCGGTTATAATAATCGTGGTTCAGGCAAATATTCCGGGAAGCTATGTTGCGGTAAGAATAAAATCGTGGCAGAATCCTTTCGCAGATGTGCTTAACGATACATGGCAGACAGCCAATTCGATCATAGCTATCGGCTCCGGCGGACTTTTCGGTCTTGGACTTGGAAATTCCCGTCAGAAGTATCTTTATCTCCCGGAGACAAAGAACGACTTTGTTTTTCCTATCGTCTGTGAGGAACTGGGTTTTGTTGGGGCATTGGCAATAATTCTTGTTTTCTTTCTTCTTGTCATCGAGGGTTTCTCAATTGCCGTACGGTGCAAGGATCGCTTCGGTATGCTTATAGCCGTAGGTATTACTACGCAGATCGGTATTCAGACTGTGCTTAATCTGGCTGTTGTAAGCAATCTTATACCAAATACGGGAATCAGTCTGCCTTTTTTCAGCTACGGAGGAACGGCTTTGATCATGCAGCTGGCGGAAATGGGAATTATGCTGAATATCTCTCAGCAGCGGTATTATCCGGATGAACACAGGGCAAAAAAGAAAAAATTCGTTCAGAGGCAGAAAAAAGCGCCGGCAGAAAAAAGAACGTCGGCTTGAAGCTCCTGAAATGAAAGGGTGAAGCTATGAAGGTACTTATTGCCTGCGGAGGCACGGGGGGGCATATAAATCCCGGTCTTGCCATTGCAGATATAATAAAAGAGAAATATCCCGATGCGCAGTTCCTGTTTGCGGGAACTCCAAAGGGTATGGAATCAAAGCTTGTTCCAAATGCAGGCTACAAAATGGAGACAATAAAGGTAGCCGGATTCCAGAGGAAGATCTCACTGGAAAATATTGGAAGAAATGCCAAAGCGCTTGCATATCTGGCAGTTTCTGGAAAGAGGGCGAAGGAGATAGTCAAGGGATTTTCTCCTGATATCGCTATAGGTACCGGAGGATATGCAGCCGGACCGGTCATACGCAAAGCGGCGAAAATGGGAATACCGACAGCAATTCACGAGCAGAACGCTTATCCCGGCGTAACCAACAGGCTCCTTTCAAAAGAGGTTGATTATGTTATGCTCACGGTTATCGAGGCTCTTGAATTTATGGATAAGAGCAAGTTTGAATACAGTGTAACAGGACTTCCAGTAAGAAGTAATATCAATACTGTGACCAGGGCTGAGGCAAGAAAAAGACTTGGCTTTGACGATGGTTTTACCATTCTTTCTTTCGGCGGAAGTCTGGGCGCAGGCTGTATTAATGATACAATGACCGAGACGGTAAAATGGCATACAGGCAGGGGACTGAAAATTAACCATATTCATGGCTACGGCGGTATGGGAAAAGATACTTTTCCAAAGGCAATGAAGGATGCGGGAATTCCTTTGAAAAGCAGCCGTCTGCGGATAACGGAGTACATAAACGATATGGACGTATGCCTTGCCGCCGCAGATCTGGTGATATGCCGTTCGGGCGCTTCGACTCTCGCAGAGCTTGAAGCTGCCGGAAAGGCCTCCATACTGATTCCGTCGCCTGTCGTTGCCGGAAATCATCAATATCACAACGCTATGGTGCTTGGAAAGGCGGGCGCGGCTGTAGTTATCGAACAGAAAGACGCTTCCGGCGATAAGATCATAGCTGAAATAGAGAGGCTCTACAAGTCTCCTGATACTGTTGAGGTCATGTCGGCATGTGCCGCAGGGCTTCACTTGAAAGATACTAAAGAACGGATTTTGTCCGTAGTGGAAAAATTGATAAGCCCCGTTTCTTAAACGGTAACATATACCATGCCTGCGGCATAATATACAAAAAAGCTGTGAGGTGGTATAATGCAGAAATTGATTATAAACGGCGGAAGACGTCTCAGAGGGGAGCTGGAGCTTCAGGGCAGTAAAAACAGCGCTTTGCCTATAATGGCAGCTTCATTGCTTTGCAGGGGGAACTGTATACTCCATAACTGCCCGAAGCTTACTGATGTCTATTCGGCCGCGAGAATACTTAATTGTGTAGGATGCAGATGTAATTTTTCCGGGCATACGGCTTCAATTGATTCCTCAGTAATCAGTGAGACTGTTATTTCCGAATCGCTTATGCGGGAAATGCGCTCTTCTATTATTTTTATGGGTGCTATGCTTGGAAGCACGGGAGAATGTACCGTGAGCGTGCCGGGAGGATGTGAGCTGGGACCGCGTCCGATTGATATGCATGTCGCCGCGCTGCGTAAAATGGGTGTTGACATTAGGGACAGCGGCGGCAAAATTGTTTGCAGAACACAGTCCGGAAGTGCGCGGGGAGCCAGGATCTCACTGTCGTTTCCCTCTGTAGGAGCAACGGAAAATATAATTCTCTGCGCTGTTACGGCAGAGGGAGAAACGATTATCAACAATGCTGCAAGAGAACCTGAAATATGTGATCTCTGCGGATTTTTAAGAGCCTGCGGCGCAGATATTTCCGGTGACGGTGAAAGCAGAATTGTCATCAAGGGCAAAAAAAGACTCCATGGCTGCGAGTACCGCATAATGGCGGACAGAATAGCCGGAGCGACCTTTCTTTCCATGACTGCGGCCACACGGGGAGAAATTATACTTACAAATGCCTGCGTATCCGAAATGGAGCCGTTTCTTTCGGTACTGGAACAGACGGGATGCAGCATATACACAAGAGATGACAGGATTTATCTGAGAAGCGGTGCAAGGCTCAAGGCTGTAAGGGACAGAATAAGAACTATGCCTCATCCCGGATTTCCCACGGATGCACAGGCTGTGCTTATGGCGGCGCTGATAACGGCAGAGGGCACCAGCGTTTTTGAAGAGAATATCTTTAATTGCCGTTACCGTCATACCGACGCTTTGGTAAAAATGGGAGCTGATATACAGGTTCTGGGAAAAGCGGCTATTATTAAGGGCGTTCCGTCTTTATGCGGAGCCGCTGTTGAGGCAACCGACCTCAGAGGCGGTGCGGCCATGGCTGTGGCGGCTCTTTCGGCAGAGGGAACCTCGGAGATTAGCCGTATTTCCCATATAGACAGAGGCTATGAAAAAATTGAAGAGGCTGTCAGAAAGCTGGGCGGTGATATGATCCGAAGCTGACGGCAAATGGAGATAATATGAAAGACGTTGAGAAAACAAATGTGGAGCGGAATAACAGCCGCAAGCGTACAAGACGCCGAAGCCGCTGGAATAATCTTTACGGTTTGGCAGTTATCCTGATTGTGCTTACGGTGGGAATAACTATTTGTTATACATTTCTGTTTAATTTAAATGAGATCCGTGTCTCAGGAGAGTCCGATATGTATTCCGCAGAGGAGATAGTTGCTGCGGCAGACATAAAAAAGGGCGATAATCTTCTGAGACTGGATACAGAAAAAAGTGAGAAGCAGATACTGGACAAGCTGCTTTATGTTGAGACTGCCAAGGTAAGCAAGAAATTTCCGTCCTCGGTGGAGATTAAGGTGACGCGATGTATTCCGGCATATAACGTTTTTTACGGCGAAGGAATCCTTTTAGTTAGTAAAAAGGGTAAGATATTAGAAAACAACGGTGGCAGCACGTCCGCTGCGTCAAACGGTCTGCCGGCAATCTATGGCTATGATCCGTCGGTTCTTACTTCCGGCAAGCTTATTTCAACAAAAAATAATCATAAGAAAGAGGCGTTTGACGAGTTGATTTCCTGCCTGGGTACCAAAGGTGACTGCGATATAACATCTGTTGATATGAGCGATGAGTTCAGCATCATTGTTACTTATAAAAATGGGACGATATTCCGTATGGGAGGGTGGAGCGATGTTGAATACAAGCTTAACCTGGCGGAAAGCGTTATGCAGAGCGATTCTATCAGAGGAAAAAAAGGCTATCTTACTATGATCGGCACAAATCAATGCAGCTTTAGGATGACTGACGAGCCTGCTGGAATCTCAGGAGGAAACACAGGCGGTGCTTCTGACGGATCTCAGGCCAGCAGTATGCCGGTGGGAGAATCAAATCCCGATCAGGAAGCTCTTTTTGATGAGCACAATAATCCAAGAGGTCAGGAAACGGATAATTCTGCGGATGATCAGCGGAACAACGGATACAGTCAGGATTAGTCTAATGAACAAGGACAAACATAGGATGGCGGCAGATATTAATGATAATTTGTGAAAAATAGCTTAAAAACAACAGATGGTATTATTAAATATGCTGAAATTTGAAAAAATTAAATTATAACTTGCAAAAAAGTTGATATTATGCTAAAATAATAAGTGTATTTAGAGTGTGTAATCATGTTTAATTATAGTAGACGGTAAATTCGTTTACTATAATTTGATCTAAATGCCTTGCACATCTGTTTGCTGTTCAAACTATGTGCATATCGGCAAATAGTAAACGCGAATTTTGCGTTTACTAAATATACAGGATAATACAAGTAGGAGGAGTTTAACAATGTCTGATTTCAATTACGAAGAATCTCTTGAACCCGATGTAAATATAAAGGTCATCGGTGTAGGCGGCGGCGGCGGAAATGCCGTAAACTGCATGGTCGATTCAGGCGTAAGTAATATTGAATATATTGCAGTCAATACTGATGCAAAGGCTCTTAATAAGTCAAGAGCTACTACAAGAATTCCGATCGGCGCAAAGCTTACAAAGGGCAGGGGTGCAGGAAATAAACCCGAAATCGGTCAGAGAAGCGCGGAAGAAAACCGTGACGAGATAGAGACACATCTTAAAGGCGCCGATATGATTTTTATCACTGCCGGAATGGGCGGCGGTACTGGTACGGGCGCGGCTCCGGTGGTTGCAAAAATTGCCAAGGAAATGGATATTCTGACAGTTGCTGTAGTTACTAAGCCTTTCCTTTTTGAAAGAGAGCAGAAAATGGCTCAGGCTGAAAAAGGTATTGCAGAACTGAAAAAATATGTTGACTCCCTTATCGTTATCCCGAATGAACGGCTTTTGGTAGGTTTGGACAAGCCTCTTACAATGATGCAGTCTTTTGCCCTTTCCGATGATGTGCTCAAGACAGGTGTTAAGAGCATTTCAGACCTTATTGTTGAAGAAGGCTACATAAATCTGGATTTTGCAGATGTTTCCACAATTATGAAGGGCGCAGGGTATGCTCATATGGCTATTGGTCATGGTTCCGGAAAGGACAAGGCAAGAGACGCCGCCAATGCGGTTATTTCCAGCCCTCTGCTTGAAACATCAATTTCTGGCGCTAAGAGACTCCTTATCAATATTGCTATGTCTGAGGATATTCTTTCTTCCGATGTTGATGCTGCTACAAAGATGATTACCGATACGGCTGCTGAAGGCGTTGAATTTATTTTTGGTACTGCGTTTAAGGAAGATATGCAGGATGAGATGACTATTACTGTTATTGCTGCCGGATTTGAGGAGGATGATGTTCTTTCTGAGACGGCTGAGGATGCTCCTGCTGAAGAAGATGTTATACAGATTGACAATCCTCTTATTGACGGTTTGGGTTTGGGAGGAAATACTTCAAGAGCTTCTTCCTCGAGCCAGGATTATGATTTGGATGATATTTTTAAGATGTTGGGCAACTGATGCGATTGGTTCAGCGGTTTCTCTTACGGAGAAACCGCTGCTTTTGTTATTTAAAAATTTTTTGCCCTATTACCCATGGTATAAAATATTGTTTTTTATATTAAGTGCACTAAAATCAGCCTGAAAATTCTACATATTAATAGTTGAAATTTTATATTGAATGTGTTATAATTACGATAAGGCATATTATTTCCTTGAATATATTCTAACCTCGTTCATCCGGGGGGAAATGGAGTTTTACAATGGCAGAAGCAACGATATTAAGAGAAACTAAAATCGGTCAAAAGGGATACGTCAAGGA
>CAJTWQ010000027.1 GCA_910579835.1 uncultured Ruminococcus sp. | reverse complement strand
CCTGCTAAAACGAGAACAGGGCCTTCCACGGTAAACACTGCCTCCTGCTGCATCTCATTCATCCGGCTGAAATACTTTTTTAATGCTTTTCGCTTTGCTGCTATGAACAAATTAGTTTCCATAAATCAATCTCCAAAAAAAAATTGTATAAAAATCAGACAATATAACCGCAGGCCGATTCCTCTAACCGAGACCCGTCAATCTCGACTGTCGTCTCAGGCATTGCTTCTGCCTACAGCAGGGATCCCCGATCGGTGTCTCCCCTTTATCAGCTTCGCTGACATTTCTCCACCCTTAAGCGGCGGTCAGCTCTGCTTTGTTGAAAGCAGAGCTAAACGATTTTTTTCGCTTAATATATTATATCACATTTGTCAAGACTTGAAAAGCCCCTGAAGAAAATTTTTTTCAGTCTATGTATTTTATAACAAAAACAAATCCTTTGAATCCTTGAAATATGGAAAAAACAGAGTTTTCACTATATCAATTGTAAACTTTTTTTGTTTTGCTTTACTTTGTATTTAAAAAGTATTAAAATGATGTAATGAGTTTATTATTGGAGGTAATACGATGAAGAAGATCAGAAATAAGATCCTGTCACTGACGGCATCTGCAATGATAACCTGCTCGGCGGCGGCTCCGGCTTTTATGCAGACGCTGCTTACAGACGTATATGCAGGTCAGCAGCTTGGTCAGACGGATTTCGACGACGGAGTCGGTCTCCCGTGGCATATAGTTGAATCAGGTCCCGCAAAAATGGATTTTGCTATTGAGGACGGCGTATATAAAGTAACTATAAACAATCCGGGCGGCGCATCCAGAGGCGGAGAGGATCGCTGGGACTGCCAGTTCCGTCACCGCGGTCTAAAGATCGTTTCCGGTCATCAATACAAGGTCGAATATGAAATAACCGCCTCCAACAGCGGAAAATACTATACCAAAATCGGCAACCTTGACGGAGATGTGGAGATATGGCACAATATGATGGCTGATAACGGTCCTGATTTAGGCTCTACATGGGAGCTAATACAGATAGGTGCAAATGAAACAAAAAAAGTAAGCCTGACCTTTACAGCATCTCAGTCCCTTGACGTTGCAGAATGGGCGTTCCACTTCGGCGGAGACGGTCAGTATACGCCGGGCGACTGCTTTCCGGAGGGAACTGTTATCACTTTTGACAATATGTCCCTTATTGATATGTCCGGCGATGAAAATGATTACGAGATAATCGGTGAAAAAATCCGCTGTCCTATCATGACAAACCAGGTCGGATATCTTACAGACCGCGCAAAGCGCGCCACTCTGCTCAGCGACAGCAAAAGCGCCGTTGACTTCGATATCATTGACGATTCAAGAAAATCCGTATACTCTGGCAAAAGCGAGCCGTTCGGCACGGATAAGGATTCCGGAGACAATGTACATATTCTGGACTTTACAGGACTTGACGACGCCGGTACTTATACAATAGAAACAGAAGACGGGGACAAGAGCCGTAAGTTCACTGTCGGTGATTCTTCCGTATATTCCTCACTGCTTTACGACGCCCTCAACTACTTCTATCAGAACAGAAGCGGCATTGAAATTGAAAGCAAATATATTTCCTCCGGCGATAAGGACAAACTGGCGAGAGCTGCCGGTCACTCCACAGATACTGCCGAAATAATGTCGGACTGGGAAAACGGGACAACCGGCAAATCTATTGACGTTACCGGCGGATGGTATGACGCGGGCGACCACGGAAAATATGTTGTAAACGGCGGATTCTCCCTCTGGATGATGCAGAATCAGTATGAAACCGCTCTTAAAAAAGGTTATGACCGGGTCTACGGCGACGGAGCTATGCTTCTGCCGGAAAACTCCAACGGTATTCCCGATCTGCTTGACGAGTCAAGATGGGAAATGGAATGGATGCTGAAAATGATCGTTGAAGAAGGCGAATACAAGGATATGGCCTACCACAAAGCTCATGACGAAAAGTGGACCGGCCTGGGGATCGCTCCGGCAGACGACGAAATGAAGCGCATTGTAAAGCCGCCTTCAACGGCTGCATCCCTTAATCTTGCCGCCTGCGGCGCACAGGCTTCACGTCTCTGGAAGGATATTGATCCCGATTTCGCTGCCGATTGCCTTGAAGCCGCTGAAAACGCCTATGCGGCTGCAAAAAAGAACCCTGACGTCTTTGCTCCTCTTGACAGTTCTATCGGCGGCGGAGCTTACGGCGATGACGATGTGGACGACGAATTCTACTGGGCTGCCTGCGAACTTTATCTTACCACCGGAGACGATTCATACTACAAAGATATGAAGTCCTCAGACTACTTCCTCAGCGTTCCCGAAACAATGGACGGCGGAGAAAGCGTCGGCAGCATGGGCAGCTTCGATTGGGGACATACTGCTGCCCTTGGAACCATGAGCCTTGCGCTGAACGATAAAATTGTATCCTCCGGCGACATGGACAGCATTATTGAAAATATCTGCAAAACCGCAGACATCTACCTTAACCTTGAAGAAAGTCAGGGCTACGGTCTGCCCTACGGACAGAGCAAAATCAGCTACAATGACAGCAGCGAGGGCTACATCTGGGGTTCCAACTCCGTTGTTGCAGACAATTCTATTATTCTTGCCTATGCATATATGATGACCGGAGACAATAAATACATGGACGGAGTTATCGGCGGTATGGACTATCTTCTCGGAAGAAACGCTATGGATAATTCGTATGTCACCGGCTACGGCGCAAACGCTATAGAAAATCCCCACCACCGCTACTGGGCAAATCAGATCGATGAAAGTTTCCCAAGCGCACCGAACGGAGTACTTTCCGGAGGTCCCAATTCTGGAATGCAGGATCCATGGGTACAGGGAATGGGCTGGAAAAAAGGTGAAATTGAGCCTCAGAAGTGCTATATGGATCACATTGAGGCATGGTCGGTAAATGAGTGTACTATTAACTGGAATGCCTCCCTTGCGTGGCTTGCCGGATTCACAGCTCAGGAAAACGGCGGAATTATCGTCGGCGAAACCGGAGCGCCCGTTTATGACGGAGACGATCAGGATTCCGATAAATCTCCTGTAAAAACCGATAAAAAAGACGAGAACAGCGGCGTTGGAACATCATCTTCTGACAATAAGTATTCAGAAAAATCAGAAGCCAAGGACGAGAAAAAGGGCGATAAGGGAAATATCGGCATGATAGCTCTTATTTCGGGAGCAGCCGTTATCGGACTTATCTCCGTAGAGTTGTTTGTCTATAAGCTTGCGAAGCTCAAAAAGAAGTAAATTCAGATTTTGTGTATGAAGAACAGAGGAGATATAATATTTATTTCTCCTCTGTTTTTTAGAACTTTTATTCACAATACAAAAGAAAATATTGACTTTATGTAAATTAAGTGGTAAGATAAAAGTGATGAGAATATCTTATCTTGTTCAGAAAAGAGGGAGCTACTATGTTCATAAAAAAAGCAAAAACTAATCCAAACGATATACAGAAAACCACAAATGAACAGACTGCGGAAGATTTCTGTCCCGTTTCTCAAAACGATACAGAAATATCCGATAAACCGCCGAAGAAGAAAAAGGGAAAGAAAATTGCAATAATAAGCGGAATATCCGCCGCTGTCATTGCAGGCGGAGGAGCGACGGCATATCATTTTTCAGCGCTTGTCAGAAATCAGGTCAACCTTATCGCAATGAAGCCTGAAAAATACTATGTCTGGGTGAATGAGGAAAATTCAGGCAGCTTTGCCGACAAGACTGCCGATAAATACGAGAATTTTCTCAAAAAATATAAAAAAGGAACCACATCCACTATAGAGCTTAAACTGGACGCTGCAGACGCTGCCAAAGATAAACTCCTTGATCATCTGCTCGAAAACTTTTCGGGAACACAGGACGAACTTGATATACTGACAGGTATTATCAATAATATTGATGATCTCAGCATTTCACTCGGCAATGAAAGTAAAAAAGCTGAAGGAGTTATTTCACTGGGAACAAACCTCAACGGAGACAGCCTGATTAGCCTCGATATAGCTCTGGATATGATGAATCCTCGCCTTTTTATGCGATATCCTGAAATACAGAAACAATGGATATGCTTTGATTATAATGACATTCTGAACGATTCAATAAAATCGTCAGGAACGGAACAGCAGCTTATCAAAATGCTGGACTTCTATAAGGAAATAATGGACGATCCGACAACTCTTATCTCTCCTGCCGAACTTAAGAACTCCATAAATAACTACGCCGATGCATGGAACTCCTCGATATCAGATGTAGACCGCGAGCGCAGCGAAAAGATATCCGTCGGTGATATAACTGTCAAATATACTGTGCTTGATGTTGATATTAACAGCAAGACCGGAATCAAGATCATCAGAAATTTCATAAAAGAGGCAGCAAACGACAAGGTTATCAGACGCATTTTTATTGATAAGCTGGAACTTGTGTCTGATAACGTATACGATAACGCTTTCAAAACCGCTCTGACTTCACTAAAGCAGCTTGACGATGATGATGACGAGGACATTTCACTCAAGACCTTTATCGATTCAAAGGGCGCTATAAGAGGATTCTCTTTAAGCTACGATGAATCGGAGATCTTCTATGCATTAGGCAAGGACAAGGACAATTTTGCTGTTGAATTTTACGTTGTTGATGACGGAACTAAATTAATAGATTGTTCTCTTAACGCCAAAGAATCTGGAAAAGACGCCTATTCCGGCAGCATCAGTCTTGATATTGATAAGGAGATAATCGGCGGCATTACCGGTTCAGATGAGCCCGACAATTATAATATCACTATGGACTTTGAGGATATGAATATCGGAAGTCCTGATAATATAAAATTCACCGGAGACGCTGTTCTGAATATCCCCGGTTTCGACCCTATAACGCTAAAATTCAAAGGCAGGGATAACAAACAGACTATCGCCTACACAGTTAAAATCGATGGTGAGGAATACGGTGACGTTTCTCTGATATTTACCGAAAAAGACAGTTGTTCCTTTGATATGCCCAATCCGGATGATTCATATAAGATAGATTCGGACTCCTACGATTCCTATAATTTTTATGAGTATATCGGCTATGACGGATGCGTAAATTATCTTACTGATTTAATGGTCAAACTGGGCATAGATAAAGATGTCGCAGAAGAAATGGCACAAAATTACGCAGACGCGATCTACAGCCCCGAAGAGTGGGAAATCTAACCCATATATAAAAATACGACACCGCTCCTGTTCATCACATAGGAGCGGTGTTCTGATTTTATTTTATATTCCACACATTCTCTGCGTAATCTGCAATTGTACGGTCAGAGCTGAACTTTCCGGCATTGCACATATTAAGCCACTGCTTTCTTGCAAAAGCAATACGGTCTGTTCCGTAATCGCTTATACAGCGAAGCTTTGTCTCGACATAGCTTCTTAAATCGCCAAGCAGATAATAATGGTCAGGTTTATGCCAGCTCGCACCGTCAAGCAGAGATGTGTACAGCTCACGGAAATCTCCGCTGCCGCCATCGGAAACGCTGCCGTCAATAAGCGACGATACCACCTTGCGTATCATGGGATCTCCGGCAAACACGACTCGGCTGTCGTATTCCGGAACGATCTCCTCCAGCTCTTCGACCCTTGCGCCGAAGATATAATTGTTCTCCTCTCCAGCTTCCTGAACGATCTCGATGTTAGCGCCGTCGTAAGTTCCCAGAGTTACAGCTCCATTAAGCATCAGCTTCATATTGCCTGTTCCCGAAGCTTCGGTTCCTGCCGTTGAAATCTGCTCGGAAATATCAGCGGCAGCCACCAGTTTCTCCGCATAAGAAACATTATAGTTCTGTACAAAAACAACATTAATAAGATCTTTCGTTTCAGGATCGGATGATACAATCCTGCCTATCTCGTTGATATATTTGATTATAGCCTTTGCACGCTTATATCCGGGAGCAGATTTTGCGCCGAAAATAAAGGTTGTCGGCGTAAAATTCTTTATGCTGCCGTCCTTGATTCCGTAGTATATCCACAAAATTGAAAATGCATTGAGAAGCTGTCTTTTGTATTCGTGGAGACGCTTTATCTGGATATCGTAGACGGATTCAGCGGAAATATCAACATCATCATAGGTTTTAACAAACTCGGCAAGCTGCGACTTTTTCTCCTGTTTTATATCAATAAAACGATGAAGTACAGCTTCATCATCGGCATATTTTTCAAGCTCTTTCAGCATATTCAGATTAACAACCCATTTATCCGTACCCAGCAGCTCAGTGATAAGACCGGACAGCTCGCTGTTGCAAAGTGCAAGCCACCGCCGCTGTGTGATGCCGTTCGTCTCGTTGAGAAATCTCTCCGGATAAATACTGTACCAGTCTGCAAGAACAGTGTCCCTTAAAATCTGTGTGTGTATCTCCGCAACTCCGTTGATATGACTTGATGCATAACACGCCATATCAGCCATGTGAATAAGCTCGCCCTTTATTATCTTGATGCGGTTAATTTTATCTTTCTGTATACCATTCACGTACATCTCTGCAATAAGAGCCTCATTAATCTGAATAATGATCTCATAGATTCTTGGAAGAAGTTCTTCAACCAGACCTATCCACCATTTTTCCAAAGCCTCCTGCATTACGGTATGATTTGTATAGTTAAATATCTTTTTCACCATTTCAAAAGCTTTTTCAAAGGTATACCCCTCATAATCAACAAGCTGTCGGATAAGCTCCGGAATAGAAATAACCGGATGAGTATCGTTAAGCTGAATGGAAATATAATCGGCAAGATTATCCAAAGTACCAAAACGTGCCTTATGTTTCCTGATAATGTCCGTCAATGACGCACAGCTAAAGAAATACTGCTGTTTCAAACGAAGCTTCTTTCCCTCGTTGGTATCGTCATTCGGGTAGAGCACACGGGATATATCCTCGGCAAAAATTTTTTCCTTTGAGGCTTCAAGATAATTCTGGTTGTTGAAGGTTTCAAAGTCAAATTCCTTTAAAGGCTCAGCCTGCCAGAGACGGAGAGTTCCCACATTATCGGTTTTACAGCCAAATATCGGCATATCATAGGGAACAGCCATGACAGTCTGACCGTTGAAACTAACAAGAACCGCCTCATCTCTGCGCTCCGACCAGGGATCGCCGTTTCTCGACCAGTCGTCCGCCTCCTCACGCTGAAATCCGTCCACTATCGACTGCTTGAAAAGACCGTATTTATAGCGTATTCCGTATCCGTCAAGGGGCAGACCAAGAGTCGCCGCACTGTCGAGAAAACAAGCAGCGAGACGTCCCAAACCGCCGTTTCCGAGAGCGGCGTCCTCTATTTCTTCAAACTCAGATATTTCAAATCCGAAATTTTCACGAAGCACATCGGCAACCTCATCGTATATCCCAAGGCAGAGAAGATTATTCTGGATAGCCCTGCCTACCAGAAATTCCATTGAAAGATACGCGGCGCGCCTGCCGGAAAGATGCTTTTCACGGCTATTCTGCCATTGTTCGGAATACATTTCCATTACGGCTTCGCCAACCGCATTATGCACTTCATATATGGAATCGCCGTGCCAGTTTTTCAGCTTTGTCTCTAATTTTTCCTTAAATAAATTCTTATCCATTTTTTAGCCTCCAATTTTATGGTTTTATCTATTGTAAAGCCTGTTCAAACGTCGTATTTTCTTTGCAAGAGCCGGCGTAAAATCGCTCTTCTGAGTCCTGAACTGCCAGTTGCATCCCAGAGTCGAGGGCGTATTCATTCTGTCCTCAGGCGGACTGTCCAGAAAATCCTGAATCTGAGCCGCAGCAACCATAGCTACGCTCGACCACGCTGCACGGATAACTGCCGGTGCAATCTCGCTTTTTTTCTTTACATTGAGATACTTTTTTGTAAATTTAAGGGATTTTGCATCCATTTTTTCTATCCAGCCGCTGAGAGTCTCATTGTCGTGAGTACCTGTGTAAGCATAGCAGTTTGTATTCGCAAAATTATGGGGAAGATGCTCGTTTTCACCGTTATCAAATCCAAACTGAAGCACTTTCATGCCTGGATATCCGCATTTGTCCAGCATCTGACGAACCTCAGAAGTAATGAACCCAAGATCCTCGGCAATAATATTCAATCTTCCAAGTTTCTCCTCGGCAAGACGGAACAGCTCGTAATCAGGGCCCTTTTTCCACTCCCCCACTGTTGCATCCTTGCTGCCGTAGGGAATAGTATAGTAACTCTCAAAGCCTCTAAAATGGTCAATACGAACAATATCATACATCTCAGATGCCGATTTTATGCGGTTTATCCACCACTCGTAACCGGTTTTTCTATGATATTCCCAGTCATATAGAGGATTTCCCCAGAGCTGTCCCGCAGGGGAAAAATCATCAGGAGGGCATCCGGCAACGGCAACGGGACTATGCTTTCTGTCGAACCAGAAAAGCTTATGATCTCCCCATGCCTCAACGCTGTCCAAAGCGCAGTATATCGGTATATCGCCAATAATTTCAATACCGCAGTCATTGGCATATTTTTTTAGTTCCTGCCACTGACGGCTGAATTCAAACTGAATAAACTTAAAAAAACCGATTTCCTTTTTAAGCTCCTTTTTAGCTTCGGCAACGGCCTTCGGCTTATGCATTGCAATATCGTTCTCCCATTCATACCACGCTTTACCGTCATGTCTGAATTTCAACGCCATAAAAAGTGCATATTCCTCCAGCCAGGATTTATTTGCTTCGCAGAATTTGCGGAACTGAGGAAATTTCGATGCCTTAAACCGGGAATATGCTGTTCTAAGCACATCAAAGCAATGCTCCCAGATAACTCTGTAATCCACCTTTCCCGGTTCACCATTCCAGTCAACAGAGGCAAATTCATCATGCTCCAGAAGTCCGTCACCCTCAAGAATTTCAAAGTCAATGAAATATGGATTTCCCGCATTGACGGAAAACGACTGATACGGAGAATCGCCGTAACTCGTAGGCGAAAGGGGCAGGATCTGCCAGCATTTGACCTCAGCCTTTTTCAGAAAATCCACAAATTCAAAGGCATGACATCCCATTTTTCCTATGCCGTACTCCGACGGCAGACTTGATATATGCATTAATATGCAGCTTTTTCGCATTTTTTACACCTCTTATACACTTTTATCAATAGCATTGCAGAGTTATTTCTGTTCTTTCAAACTGTCTGCTGCTGAGACCTTCCTTTTTAATATATACTCACTTCTATTGCAAATCAAACAATAATGCCGGCATAAAATCGCAGTCACATGTGAGTAGCTTGGCATAATCGCTCTGCCGATTTTAAATTTTACATAGATCACATTTCTCATCAGCGGACGCACAACGTCGATCGTTTTTTCGGATGCAATAATATTCTCGTCGTTTTTTCGCGGTTCATGCGGTTTTCCTCTTTATATGTTTCGAAACTTTTCAAAAAACCTTCCAATTCATCTTCTCCTTCAATCCGTATATTCTGAAAATATTGGTCTATACTTATATTGATCTTACACTAATAATAGAAAACGAGGTAATAGTATGAAACTCTCACAGTACACATTCGCATTTCTTATGGGCTATTTTCTGTACAGCCTTGTGGAGATACTTAACCGTGGATACACCCACTGGACCATGTCGCTGACCGGAGGAGCGATCCTGGCAATTCTCTATGGAATAAACAGACACAAAGCAATGACATTGATACGCAGCTGCTTCATAGGCGCCGTAATAATCACCGCCGTAGAATTCACAGTCGGTATTTTCGACAATCTCATAATGCACTGGAATGTATGGGATTATTCCGATATGCCGCTGAATGTTCTCGGACAAATTTGTCCGCACTTTACGGTATACTGGTTTTTGCTGTGCATACCGTCATATTATTTATGTATGCTTATAAGAAAAAGATTTTCTAATAACCCTCCTGACGAAGTCTGAAAAGCATATCAACATAAAATTCTCTCACATCAAACCCGTTGATATTCTCACGGTTAAGATCAATTACATCACCGTGGCTTATCCCTCTTTTAGATTCCGGACGAATAAGACGGTAATCGCCGTGAACGGCTGACCTCTCCCAGACAAGTCCGTCATTTTCACCGTTCAGCTTTTTTATCATTCTGTATCCGATATTCAGCGGAAATCCCGCAGAAGAAGCCGAACGCATCACAGTCATAACGCTTCTGTATGAAACAAACGGAGAATCCGGCATTTCCTCGTCGTATTTTCCGGCACGAACAGCGCTGAGATCGTGTACTCCAGCCATAAAATCAGGATTTTCGTCGCCAAGTCTTGAAAAGATTCCGTTATATCTCTTAGATATAAATGAGACAATAAAAGAAGGGGTTTTATTAAGTAGATAATCAACCATATCGCAGCCCTTATGCGGAGTATTAATCGTTGTAAGAGTTGCAACATATTTATCCATTCCCAAACGGCTTATGGCATAACGGCTGTCCAGTCCGCCCTTTGAATGAGCGATGATATTAACTTTCTCCGCACCGGTTTCTTCAATGACTTTAAGGATAGTTCTGCGAATCTCCTCAGCACTTTTTGCAACAGAACTTGATGACTGCTGTTTGCCATAATATATCTTTGCTCCGTTACGGATAAGCTCTGCCGGAACTCTTCCCCAATAGTTAAAAAACTGCCAGTCACGGAAAAAGATTCCGTGAACAAGGATAACAGGATATTTTGTATGGCATATCTCGTTTTCTGCACGGGCATTTTCAAGTTCTATGCGATTTGACTCAACAATATATTCTCTGCCCGCTATTTTGTAGAATTTTCTGATTACAAAAATATTTACAACCGGAAGCCACCAGAAACAGACCAGAGAAAGATAGTTTTTTAATTTAAGCTGCCTTGCGTTCAGGGAAATGCGAATGATGCCGGAAAAAATTATCAGTGCGACCGCAAGAACGGGCATTGCCACAGAAAATATGGCATTAAGAATACCGCTTTGCAGTTGCTTTGAGAAAAAAACGATAAGTATGATTGTTTCTGAAAGAACAGCTCCGGCAGAAAGTCTGATAAGCTCTATTCCCCTGTTAATTTTTCTGAGCCTTTTATTGCCGGAATCGTCTTTCCCACGTCTGAAAAGGATGCATAAAAATGCGGCTGAAAATCCGATCGTCAGGATTATTTTCAAAAAAACACCTAAAGAAGCAATATTCCACAGCGGTATGAGAATGCAAAATATCACCAGCAAAAAAAGTTCTGTAATATATTTTATTTTTTTCATATTTTTTACCTGCATTCATCAAAAAACAAGGCTGTTCGGTTTAACGGAACAGCCTTTAGCTTGTTTAAGAGCCTGTCTGGTATCTCTTAATAATTCTTGTTTGAATCTGCGTTGAAGAAATTATTGCTGCTTTCTGTATAGTAATCGTTTGCTTCAAGAGACAAAAAATCCTCATCCTCAATATCAGGAAGTCTGGCGCCGCATCGTCCGCAGAACTGGAAACGATCGTTAACCTCTGCATCACACTTAGGACAGATCTTATATCCTCTTATCTGATTAAGCTCATATCTCATTTTCTTAATTCTTCTGCGTCTCTGATCAATATCATCACAGAGAAGCTTGAGCTGAGCAGGATCGTCATTAGGATTCTTATAATATTTCTTTCCTATATCCGTGAAAATTTCAACAATTCTTTCTTCTTCGTAAAGAATCTTTCTCTTCAGGTTATTACCCTCTGAAATGTTTTTAGTCTTCTCAGAAACTCCTCTGCTTACATCATTGAATTTATCGAGAATACCCATCGCACATCACTCCTGTCGGAAAATCTAAAAATTATCATATGAATATTATACAGCATTTCAAGGATAATTGTCAAGCGTTTTCAAAATAAATTTATAATTCCAGAGATAATTTGTATATTTTTTACATTTCTTCAATATCATTTTCGGTAAGCTGAATAATTCCGCCTTTTGTCAGAGCCTCGGCAGCATGGTCATTATCGTCAACTCTTATAACAAAGGAAACCGATCTGTCAGACTTCCCGATAAACGCATAAAGATACTCCAGATTTACCCCGTCAGCTCCGAGAATGTCGAGAACACGACTGAGCTGTCCGGGAGAATCGGGAATAGAAATTGCCAGAATTTCCGTAACTGTAACGGCGTATGCGGCTTCTTTGAGAAGTCCGACAGCCTTGTCAGTGTCGTTTACAATAATGCGGAGTATACCAAAATCCTTCGTATCTGCAAGGCTGAGCGCCCTGAGATTAATTCCGCTTTCTTTCAAAAGCTGCATGACGCCTGCCAGCCGGTTTGGCTTGTTGTCCACAAAAACTGAGATCTGTCTTACGTTTGCCATAAAATATTCCTCCTCTAAATTAATTTATTCAACTTTAACAAATGCCGGATAGTAAATCTCTCCGTCGTCGGCTATATAAAACCAAAGCGGACCGGTATACACTGCATATTCCGGGTGCTTCTCTGAATCCTCGTCAAGATACATCGCGATAAGTCCGGGATATTTCTTGCTTTCCTCGTATTTACCGTTGTTCAGAAGTTCATCGTCGGCGTTATACCACTTCCACTTACCACCGGAGAACTCTATGGTCGACTCCAGACTGTCGCAGCTGTACTGTACCTCTGCCCTTTCCATATACCGATCAAGCCATTCTTCCGGTTCTTCTTCCCACTGATACGGCGACTGTTCGTTTTCTTTAAATGTATCTTCCAGATCATGCTTTAGGGTAAAGTCCTTACCTTTTTTATACTTTCCGTCCAGTTCAATACCATATGTTTCCGTGCAGAGAAAATTGTCAATGGTTTTAAGCGTATTGGAATATTCAATATTTATATCCACTCCTTTTGTAGTACGAATAAACGGAAGTAAAGTGAAATCAGACCACTTATCGCTGGCATTCATAAGCGGAGCTGCAAATTTACAATATGAGCCGTATTCGTTCAGATTTTGCATACTCTCAATTTGGGAACCAGAAGCCGCTTTTCCTTGTTCCTTTTTAATCAACTCTACTCTTTCCTCTTTTGATAATCCGTCTAATTTCTCCGATTTTCCTAACGCAATATCTTCATCATATTCAATATTATCATTGATATTAACTTTTGTATCATTTTCAGGAACAATAAAATTTTCATAAGAAAACTTTATTTCTCCGTTCTTAACTGAAAATGTACCGTCATAATACACCCAGTCAACGCCACTCATTTTAATTGGCATAACAAATTTATTGCCGGAAAACTTAATTACCCACGGATTATATTCAGTATCATTCTCTTTCCGGTACTCCTTTGCCCTGCTGATACTGTACTTTATTCCGCCGTCGATACTCTCCATAAGCTCATTTTTGTTGCCGTCAAGGGGATATATTGACGTATACTCGCTTTTTCCCTTTGTCGATAATACATCGCCTTTACTGCCTTTTTCCTTTTCTTTGTCTCCGCAAGAAACAAATGCTCCTGCGCATAACGCTCCTGCAAGAGCTGCTGATATGATTTTTTTCATACATATCTGTTCCTATCAATCATGGAGTTTACGCCTGTCGATAACTCGTACAGCCTTGCCCTCGCTTCTTGTTATAGACTTAGGCGTTACAAGGTGAATTTTCGGATTGATTCCCAACATGGTCTTCATAGCCTCGGCAAGCGCTCTCTCCTGCTGCTGCATATCCTTTACCTTGTCTGAAAGCTGATCGGGATTCATCTCAACGCTTATATCCAACGTATCGGAATTATTCACACGATCTACCTCGATAAGGTAGTTCGGCGAATATCCCTGCTCGATAAGTACCGTCTCGATCTGCGACGGGAACACGTTTACTCCCCTGATAATAAGCATATCGTCGCTTCTGCCCATAGGCTTGGTCATCTTAATAAGCGTGCGTCCGCATGAGCACTTCTTACGGCTCAGCACGCAGAGATCTCTTGTCCTGTATCGGAGCAGCGGAAATGCCTCCTTAGTGATGCTGGTAAACACAAGCTCGCCCACCTCTCCCTCGGGGAGTACTTCGCCGGTGTCGGGGTTGATGATCTCAGGAATAAAATGATCCTCATTGATGTGCATACCCGTCTGCTCGGAACATTCAAAAGAAACGCCGGGGCCGCTTGTCTCGGTAAGACCGTAAATGTCATACGCCTTTATACCCAGAGATTTTTCAATAGAACGACGCATCTCCTCTGTCCATGGCTCGGCGCCGAAGATTCCGGCTTTGAGCTTTATGTCGTCGGCAGTATAGCCCATATCGTGGAGGGTTTCACCGATATATGCGGCATATGAGGGCGTGCAGCAGAGAATGGTTGCTCCCAGGTCGCGCATAAATGTGATCTGTCGCTCCGTATTTCCGCTTGACATAGGAAGCGTAAGACATCCCACCTTGTGAGAACCGCCGTTAAGTCCCGGACCTCCTGTAAAAAGTCCGTAGCCGTAGCATACCTGACATACATCCTCGTTTGTTCCGCCCGCAGCAGTAATTGCACGGGCGCAGCAGTCCTCCCAAAGGTCAATGTCATTCTGTGTATAAAAAGCTACAACACGCTTGCCGGTAGTTCCACTGGTTGACTGGATTCTTACGCAGTCGCTGAGAGGCTTGGCAAGAAGTCCATAGGGATATGCTTCACGAAGATCCGCCTTTGAAAGGAACGGCAGCTTATGAAGATCGTCGGTCGACCTGATATACTCCGGCTTAACTCCTTTTTCGTCCATAAGATCACGGTAATATTTCACGTTTTCATAAACGTGCTTTACCTGAGCCACAAGACGTTCGTCCTGTAACTTTTTCATGTCCTCCCTTGACATGGTTTCGATTTCCTTATTCCAATATCTTTCCATTGGTGTTTCCTCCTTTAAATCATTATTTTGCATCATATTGTATATTCTATAATATTACTTACTCTTATGTAAGTTCCGTTTATATAAGCGGTAAGATAAATAGTATATTTTCCCGGACTATCATCGAAATACCGGTAGCTTAACTCATTCTCCGCATTTCTGTCGAGAACCTCGACATCGTTGTATTTTACCGTCCAGCCAAGATTGCAGAATCCCTCATGCTGGTCACGAGTAACAGTGTGATCTTCGCTAATTGTGAGATTAAACGTCTCCACTATTTCAACTTCAGCCTCGCGCTTCTGCCGGTATGAAAGATACTCGAAAGACTCTCCGTCAACAGTTACATCTGCCGTGCAGTCTCTAAAAGTAATATCCGTCTCCCTGCCGACTATCGCACCGTAGTCTTCATTGCCGCCGCAGACCTTTCCCTGAGTGTAAACATTGCCCCATTCACCGCACATATAGAGCTGACCGCCTGCTATTCCGGTGCAACCCGTTGACGATACATCAGCATTTGTAAAACTGATATCCTTGACTGACGCCCCGAGACCATAGCCGATAAAACCGGTGTCCTCATAGCCGGAGTTTATTGTCATTCCGTTTATGGTATGCCCCTGACCGTCCACCAAGCCGCTGAACTGATGCTTTGTTCCAACATTAGTCCAGCCCATAGATTTCCAGTCGTATCCGGTAAGATCAATATCGTTTTCAAGAAATACGGCAACAATGCCATCCTCACAGACTCCGTTCACGTACCACACAACCGACGCAAGCTCTGCCGCATCAGATATATGAAATTCCGGAGCATTTTCCATAGCCTACGCCTTGTTTGCCAGCTCCATAATGCTGCCTGTATCACATTCACGCTCCCAGTCGGTAGGATGATCTTCCGGATGCTTGTCATACGCATACTCTGAAACGTCCAGCCCCCAGCATTCATACCACTGATATGCATCTGCAAGAAGATAGACTCCCCCCTCGGAGATGTCGGCTGAAACCGTGTGTTCATCTTCGTTGAGAACAAAATTTTCCACCGTATCATAGAACTGACTTTCCTCGTTATAATGAAGCATGATAAAATTTTTCGGTGGAATACCTCTCAATTCATCCGCATCATAAATAAAATAGAGCTTCGTTTCAGAAAGGCTGTCATCATACGTCAGCTTTATAGGAACTCCCACAAGTCCCACAACTCCGCTGTGAAGAACGTTCACATTGTACAAATCACTGATGCTGACCTTCTCGCTGATATCACCGTCACACACGCACGAAAGGTGAACTGCTGCGACCTCGGGTTTCTCTCCCCTGTCAATAGCCTTGGTATATGTCTGCCTTCTTACATCAGACTCTGTTTGAGGAATTATAACTTCCTCGTTCTCAGCCGTTTCAGATGTCTCCGGGCTGTCCGTTCCTGCATCGGTATCTCCACACGAGCAGCAGACGGCGGCAGTCATAACCAGAGCGGCAATAAACGATAATATGCGTTTCATAAAATCTCCCCTTTCATGCCTTTTAGTTATATAATTTCGGGATTATGCATTCATGCCAAGTTCAAACGCCTTTTTATTCAGCTCCAGAAATTTAGGGGGAACACACTGCTCCAAAGCATTCTGCCAAAGCTCGTCGGGAAAATCAAGCCGTGACGCCAGAACCCCCATAAGAACCACGTTTGCAGCCTTTGAAGTTCCTGCCTGTTCCGCCAGAGCAAGAGCGTCAACGGCTACCAGATCAGCCCCAGCGGCTGTCAATTTTTCTGTAAGATCCTCCGGATACTTTGCAGCCCCTGTAATAACCGGCATAGGATCGATCCGCTGTGTGGAGGTAATGAGATGACCTCCTTTTTTCAGATAGGGCAGGCATCTTGCTGCCTCAAGCAGCTCAAAGGATATAACGGCGTCCGCCTCGCCCTTTTCAATAACAGGCGAATATACTTTATCGCCGTACCTTACATATGTAACAACGGATCCTCCTCGCTGAGACATTCCGTGCACCTCGCTGACCTTAACATCATAGCCCTGGGCAAGCAGGACGTTTCCTAAAAGTCTTGAAGCAAGCAGCGAACCCTGTCCGCCTACGCCTACTATCATAATTGATTTAGTTTCCATATATAATCACCCTTCATTATTATTTAAAATTTCCAAATCACCATCTACAAATCCTATTCCAACAGGATTTTTGCTAAGAATACCGCCGTATTTTCCATCTTTGAGATAATCCTCTATCCAGCTTTTTATTATTGCCTGAGCCGTCCGCCAGTCTTTTTCATCTTCATCGGAAAGCTCCACGCAGAAAATATCCTCCCCCGACGACCAGCACTCCTCACACGCCCAGTCGGGATCCTTCTCGTCAAAGGTATCAGCTGCAATAAGCTGAACACCGTAAACGCTGTCCTCAGCAGATTCCTCATAGAGGTTAAAACAGTAGGCGGCAGTTCCATCGGGCATTTCGTTGTTTTCAAGGAGAGTATCAAGCCAGTCAGCAAATTTTTCATATATTTCGTTGTTCATTCAGAATCTTCCTTTCCGTTATCAGCCGATAGCACCGATCTTACACATCTCCGTACAGATTCCGCATCCCACGCACTGGGTATGATCAATAACCGCTTTTCCGTTTTTCATGGAGATAGCGGGACATCCCAGCTTCATGCACATCTTGCATCCCACGCACTTATCGCTGTTTATTTTTAAGGGCGCGCTGTGCTTGACATATTTCAGCAGTGCGCATGGACGTCTTGAAATGATAACGGACGCCTCATCTGCCGCAAGTTCTTCCTTAACGGCGGCTTCACACTCGGCTAACTTATAAGGGTCGACAACACGCACCCTATTTATACCGACCGCACGACAAAGTTCTTCTAAATTGACAGCAGCGGCAGGATCCCCCTTGAGATTTTTTCCCGTAGTGGGGTTCTGCTGATGTCCTGTCATGCCCGTAATGGAATTATCAAGAATAATAACAGTGGAATTTGAATTGTTGTATGCAATATTCACCAAGCCTGTAATACCGCTGTGCATAAAAGTAGAATCTCCGATAACAGCCACGCTTCTGTGCTCTGATTCCGAGCCTCTTGCCTTATTGAAGCCATGAAGTCCGGAAATTGAAGCTCCCATGCAGATAGTCGTATCAAGTGCTTCAAGAGGAGCGCATGCTCCGAGAGTATAGCAGCCGATGTCGCCGGAAACGGTTACGCCCAGCTTTTTCAGCGTGTAAAACATACCTCTGTGGGGACATCCGGCGCACATTACAGGAGGACGAACCGGTATATTTTCATCAAGAGCGGCAAACTCCTTCTTTTCGCCTAAAAGCTTTTCTGCTATCACCGACTGAGGTATCTCGCCAATACGGCCGAATATCTCCTTACCCTTAATATTCGTAACGCCGATATTACGGCAATGCTCCTCAATAATACCGTCAAGCTCCTCGATTATGTAAATCTGATTATATTTTGCAGCAAAATCACGTATCAAATCTGCCGGCATAGGATTTACCATTCCAAGCTTAAGATAGGACGCTTTATCCCCCAAAGCTTCTCTGGCGAACTGATAAGCCGCACCGTTTGTGATAACGCCGAACTCGGCTGATTCGGATATTTCCACCCTGTTCAGGGTTGTTTTTTCGGCATATTCGATAAGATTCATGGTACGTTCCTCAACAAACACATGCTTGCCCTTGGCATATGCAGGCATCATAACATACTTCTGCGGCAATTTTACATATTCCTTAAGACCGTCGTTCTGTCTCTCCTCAGTCTCTACGACGCTCTGGGAATGAGCCACTCTGGTGGACATTCTCACGATAACAGGAGTATCGAAAGTTTCTGAAATTTCAAACGCCGTTTTTACAAATTCCTTACATTCAGCGGAATCAGACGGTTCAAGCATAGGAACCTTTGATGCAATGGCATGGTGACGGCTGTCCTGCTCGTTCTGTGACGAATGCATTCCCTGATCGTCGGCAACAGCAATAACCATACCGCCGTTTACTCCGGTATAGGACGCCGTATACAAAGGATCTGCGGCAACGTTAAGTCCCACATGCTTCATACCGCAGAAACTCCTTGCCCCTGCAATGGATGCGCCCAGCGCAGTTTCCATTGCGACCTTTTCATTTGGCGCCCACTCAGCGTACATCTCGTCGTATTTTGCCGCCTCCTCGGTTATTTCAGTTGAAGGCGTTCCGGGATAGCTGGATACCACGCGGCATCCGGCTTCATATAAACCTCTTGCAAAGGCTTCGTTTCCAAGCATTAATTTTTTCATTATAATTTATCCTTTCAAATATAATTATTTTTCCATTATTGACGCGGCAATCCATTCTGCAACGCCGTCCTCATCATTCGATAAAGCAATATAGTCCGCCTCCGCCCTTACCTCCGGTCTGGCATTGCTTACGGCGATTCTTATATCCGACTGTCCGAACATACTTAAATCATTTAGATTATCCCCGAAGCACACCACCCTTTCAAATCCACAGAGCCTGCGAAGCTTTTTTATTCCGTTTGCCTTAGATGCCCTTTCCGAAAAAACCTCCAGATACCATTTCCCGGTATATGTATCACGGTAAAACACATAGTCTGCACCGGGCATCGCCGCAGCAGCATTTTTAACCGGCAGGAGTTTTTCATAGTCGCTCAGCGCTGTAAAATATACCGCCCCGCCCTCGCGGACCTCCCGGAAATCACTGCACTGAACAAAGGGTTTTCCATAATTCCTCTGCCTGTCCTCTGCAAAGCTTGCCATAACTCTTTCGGTAAGGCGTGTATAATATGTTGTCAGCTTTTCGCCGCAAATGCGGAACATAAAACATTCTGCGCCGTTTTCTTCAAAGAGTGAGATTATTTTTTCCGAAAGCTCTCCTGAAACAGCCTCAACACTCAAATACCTGCCTGTTTTCATGTCGTAAACGCATACGCCGTTCATAAGAATGCATGGTACGCTGATATTCAGTCCGGCAGTCACTCCCCGTGCAGAATAAATAGTTCGTGCAGTTGCAAAGGTAAAGTCCAAGCCTCCGCTTATCAACGAATTAAGCTTATACAGCGTTTTTTCAGAAAGTTTTCCGGAGGAATCAAGAAGCGTTCCGTCCAGATCAGATATATATAATGTTTTTATCTGCATCACCCCAGTTTTATAGTCAGTATTTTTATTATAACATATAAATATAAAAAAGTGAACAGAATATTTATTTTTATCTGAATTTTATCTGTTATCACAAAAAAGGGCTGTTTGTCATTGTGAATGTTTCACAAATAACAAAAGCTGCTGTACCTTAATTTGGTAAAGCAGCTATAAGAACCTGTACACATAGGATACATGCACAGGTTCTGAGTTCTAAATAATTATTCAGATTTTTCAGGAAGTTCACTAATAAGATTTATCAGAAATTTCTGAACAGAAAGGGCATCCTGATTGGTAAGCCCCGTTCCAGGATTATAAACATCGCCGTTTTTAATTCCATGCTCCGTAATGGCGCTCTTGCTACTTCCGTTAATTCCGTAAACATCGGGATTTCCAATAGCCTGCATGATAAGAACAGCATCGTTGAGACGAACCTCACCGTTGCAGTTGGCGTCGCCGTATACAACTTCATCTTTGGGATCAGTCGTAGGCTGCGTGTCAGGATCTACCTTGCCGTCAGCCTTAGTTCCGCCGTCCAGATTGCTGCCCTCGGTAGAAGAATACTTCCCATAATACTCGTTAAGAGAAAGTCCGGTACCATTCAGGCCAAGAGGTCTCTGGTGGTCGAGACCGATATATTTTCCTGTCTCTGAAGTCTGCCAGAGGGCTTTCTCCATAAGCGCGTACTTATTCTCCTCCCAATCAATTTTAGTTGAGCCTTGCTGCTGCCCACAGGAGATATTCTTCCAAAGTCCGCCTGTGTCTCCGGAGTTGGTATTCAAACACCAGAACGTATGATTAATGTGATTATCTATCATGTAATCACGGAGCAGTTCCATCCATTTCTGGTTCTCTGCACCGTCCATATGACCGCCCCATTCTCCAATGAGCAAGGGTGCGATCTCCTCCTTGTTAATATATGCCCATGTATCATACCAATAGTCGTCAAGAAGAGTTTGTGTCGTGAAATCCTTATCAAACCATGTCTGCGCATAAACGGACGGGCCATAATCGTGCGGCGAGTAGACTATCTGACTTGTTCCGTGCTTTGGCTTGATAGGATATTCTCTTGCACCGCGGAAGTTTCCGCCCCACCATGCGCCGATATATGGAGAATTATCTCGTCTGTCGGCAATTCCCCAGTAGTCTCCGGGCATAGCGCCGCTGAGAGACTGCTCAACACCCTCAATAAAAATAAGCGCATTAGGGTTTACGTCAAGAATGGCGTCGGCACAGTTCGTTGCCGCATATGCCCAGTTATTCTCATCGGTAGAACCGTCCCATTTAGCTGCCTTATCGCCCTCAGGACCTTTGCCGTGAGGCTCGTTTTTAAGATCATATCCCAGAAGGGTATCGTTATTTTTGTATTTATCTGCAAGCCAGACAAGTGTATCCTGCCAGATCTCAGTAGTGACCATAGTTCCATCGCCTGTTGTTTCTTTACCATACCAGAGATTATAGTTATGACCGGAGTTATCGGCGTGGGGACTGTGGATGTCGATAAACGCCTTTATACCGTACTTCTTACACTTGTCGAGGATAATATCGAACCCCTTGTCGCTGGTGATAAGCGTCTTACCGTCAGACTCAACAAAATCCTTGTTAAGATTGCCGTATGTTCCTGCTTTAACTATGCCTCCGTTGCCGTCGTCCTGATCAACAGGCGGATTATAGACTGCCTGCATACCTCCTGCGCTTATCTGATATGGAGTGCCGTTTTTCCACGAGAGAATAAGCTCTGTGGAAATAGGAAAGCGGATAACGTTAATGCCCCTGTCGGCTACCTCGGAGAGCATATCGTCAATATCTCCTGCGTAGAGGTAATGGGGTGAATACTCGATGCAGTTAAGACCAAACCAGTTAGCGCCGGTAAGCCATACTTCGTTTCCGTTCTTGTCGTAAAGGCGGCTTCCTTTTGCATGAAGCCAGTCGTCGTTGCAGTCGTCAACAGCTGCATTCGCATCAATCTGTACGGCTTTTTTTTCCGTGACAGCAGCCGGAACCGCAATTGTCAGCGCCATTGCGGCAGCCGAAACCGCAGCGGCGGCTCTAAAAATTTTTTTCATAGTGATTTCCCCTCTCGTTTTACGCTTTATAGCGTCTTACTTATATTTTAACAGCATCACCGGAAATTGTCAAGAGTTTATGGAAAAAATATAGTCATTCTAATAATTAGACTTCATCAATATTTACAGTCTGTTCACAAGCCGCACAAAGCTTCAATGTATAATCAATATATAATTTTAAATTTACTGAGCTTTTTACCCATTCCCATGTATGGTAAAAATGGATTGATAAAAATTAAGAGCCTGCGCAGAAAGATTCTGAACAGGCTCTAAGAAACGCTTCCGCACTTTTCTGGCACGGAAGCAATTTTTATCTTATGAAAATATGAAGAAGCTGCGGATAGGCAATAAATCCTGCCACTGCCGCACTGCCGAGAACACCCATAAGAAGCAGTACAAGTATCATATTCAGCGGTTTTGAACCGCCGGCAACCATAACAACAGCCGGATGCGAAGTTCCGTCTATACCCCGTATACGCAGCTTTTTCAAGGAACTGAGGGAGAAACGGTAATACAGCCAGTTTCCGAAAATACAGCAGATTATCTTTACCGCCCAGAACGCAATATTGAATATCTCGCTGAAAAAAATCAGGTCATTTTTATGACTGCTGACAAAGCTTGAAATCGCCTCCGCTCCAGCCATTGAAAACACTCCGTCGCTTATCATGCCCGCCATATAAACAAGCATTGTCGGAAGAGAGCAGATTATTTCAAGTATCGTTGCAAGAATCGCCCAAAACCACATTTTTCTGTTTGCAAAATATAGATTTGGAAAGATAAGACAACTGAGGTTAAATGAAATCTTTGTACCGAAATCTTTCATTCTCTTAAAAATCGGAATGTAGTAAAGAGTGTTCGGGCCTACAAAGCTTGAAACGTCTTTAAGAGTCGAACCGTCACCCATATCCTCATTAGGATCAAACCCCATATAAGAAAGTATTGATCCCAGATCGGGATTTCCGTCTGCTCCGCGGAACATTCCATGAGGCGCTCCCTGTCCCTGAAACTGACCGTAACCGTATTCCTGATGTCCCTGACTGTTCTCCCGGGCTTCCGGCTGAAGCTTAAAGCCGCATCTTACGCATACGTCATCCGCAGATTTATTAGGAAAATGACATACGGGACAGTTTACTGTACTTTCTCCCGAACTGCCGCTGTTTTCTCCTGCGGAAGTGCGCTGCCACTTATATCCGGTGCTGTGGCGGTCTTCATAAGCGCATTTATTTTCAAGCTTAAAGCATTCTCTATGATGAGGAGAACCGCATTCAGGACAAACTACAATATCATCGTCTCCGGTAAACACCTTATGGCATACCGGACATTTTTCTCCGATATAGTTCATAATTATCCTCCTTAACTGCAATTAATATATTATATTATAACACTATCCTGCCGGGAAAATCAAGTCTTTTTTCAATAATATAAAAATATTTCAGTATTCTGTCATAATTCAGAAAAAAGAAAAGGACGATTTTCACCGTCCTTTCACCGTTTATTATACTCAGAGCTTATACTCATAGGATTCGCACACGTCCTTTCAGCAAATTTTTATGCTGAACTGCATGAAAAATCCGCATACTCCCCTTATAAATACAATTTCTTATTCCTGGGCGATAATTTCCTTGTAGAATTCAGCGTAATCGTTTCTGCAATCTTTAGTGAACTGAATAGCTGTTCTGGGATGCTGATTAAGAAGTCCTGTCATAAGATACTGAAGATCATAGCCCCAGACAACCCCGTCATCCTTGATTTTGTTCATATGCTTTTCAATAAACTGAAGAACTGGATAAACATTATATTTAGGATTTTTAAGAAAACCGAGAAGAAGCTCCATAGCACAGTTGCCGGCGCCGCGTCCCATTGCTGAATATGTGGCGTCAAGCCAGTCAACGCCGTCGCCTACCGCCTCGATAGTGTTTGCAAAGGCAAGATGCTGATTGTCGTGTGCATGAATTCCCAGCTTTTTGCCGTACTTTTCAGCAAATTCGCCGTAGAGGTCAGCCATTCTTGCAATCTGTTCAGGATAGAGAGAACCAAAGCTGTCAACAATATAGAAAACATCAACGGGAGATTTTCCGAGAATGTCAAGAGCCGCCTTGATATCCGATTCACGGGCAGTCGAAATAGCCATAATATTGCAGCTTACTTCATACCCCTTGCTCTTTGCGTCCTCAATCATATCAACAGCGGTAGGTATCTGGTGAAGATATGTAGCCACACGGATAAGATCAACAGGACTTTCGCTGCGGTCGCGGATATCCTTTTTGTAGCTGCATCGTCCTACATCCGCCATTATTGCAATTTTAAGGTCAGTATTGTTTTCACCGACAACAGAATACAGATATTCATCATCGCAGAACTTGCAGGGACCGAATGCGTCAACATCAAACATTTCCTTGTCTGCCCTGTAGCCGAACTCCATGTAATCAACGCCTGAACGGAGATTGGCGTTGTAAAGCTCCTTAACGAATGAATCTGAAAATCTGAAATCGTTTACAAGACCGCCATCGCGGAGAGTTGCGTCTATTACCTTGATATCCGGTCTGAAACCCATTAATTTTGAAACTTCTTTCATTATATCTATTCTCCTTGCATTCAACCTTACTATTTCGCTTTAAAGCAGTGTATCGCTAAAACATTGTTATAATTATATCACAGCTTTTCAATTTTGTCAAGCACTTTTTAAATAATTTCTATGGAAAGTTCAGAGCCTGAAAAACATGAGACAGCCGCCTATATATGTAAAGAAATTAACAAACGTGTGTGTTTTATGCCATAAATGTGCTTTTCACGACACAACGCTTGACAAATACATCCTGGAATAGTATACTATCTGCTAAAAGAGGGATTTTAGTAATCAATCAAAACAGATGCATCAGGTTTAATTATCTGATGACTAAAAATTTTAAAATTATAGAACAAAGAAAAAATAGGTGTTTTAATGAAGTTAAAAACAAAAAGAATTGCCGCATCTATTTCTATGGCTGCTGCAATAACAATTTCCAGTGCTGTCAGCATGACTTCGACAGCGGTTTCTTCCATAATTAAGAGAAATAGATAATGACTCTATTGCTTCTGGTTATGGCAATGTGGATTTACGAAATGCATATTCTTACATTACTGACAGCAGATTGTATAACGGAGATGCAAGATGTGTTGCTTCCGGAAATAGCGCTAATGAGTACTATTGGAAACATCCCGGGATTAGTTCTTCAACTCCTACATATTTTAAAATACATGTAAGAACTTATCTGAATCATTTAAGCTTTACAGATCCCAGTGCAACATATTACGTTGAATATTTTCGCAATGTTTATTACCCGGTTGGTTCACTCAACCAAAACAACGCTCCTGCCGGATGGACTGAAATCATATCCAAAGATGTAAAAACTCTTTTTACCAATGGCGGCTATTGGTCGTCTGACGCTTACATAGAACCATCGGGGAAATCAGGATATAATACTGGTGCAGATGCAATACAAGTCGTTTACATTAGAGAAGAGCAAAACTGCAGATTGAATTTCAGGCGAAGAAAAAAACAGAGGA
>CAJTWQ010000026.1 GCA_910579835.1 uncultured Ruminococcus sp. | reverse complement strand
TACAGACCTGTTGAAAAATTTCATACAACTCTAAAACCCAGTAAACGTATACCAGCTTCGGCAACAGAAATTAATGGTATAACAGACGATATGGTTTGTAATGCGCCAAAATTTTCACAGATCAAATCAAGTTTGCAAGAATTTATAGGCGATCTACCACTTGTTGCACATAATGCTCCATTCGATATGAAATTTTTGCACGTAAGCGGATTGAATCTTGAAAATCACAGCGATAAAGTCTATGATACATTAAAGCTTTCAAGATTAAAGTTACGAAATTATGACGGTTCAAAATTTGATAGTTATAAATTGAGCGACCTGTGTGACGAATTAAATATAGGTTGTACCTCGTTTCACACAGCAGATTCAGATACTTTAGCTTGTGGACTGCTTTTTATTGAAATATTAAAGTCAATAAAAGAAGTGGATAGTATTGATGATTTTTAATTAAGCGAAAATTCTTTTAAATAGCTGTATAAAAAAGGAGTAATTGAAATGGTGATTCTTGAAAAAACAGATGCAGTTAAAAAACGAGAAAAAGGAAAAAGTATCATTTCTTTCCCTGATAATTATATTATGATTGATATTGAAACTACCGGTTTATCTCCCGATTGGGATTCAATTATTGAAGTTGCTGCTATAAAAGTTCATAATGGCGAGATAATTAATGAATATTCATCTTTTGTTGAATACAACGACGAGTTGCCAGAGTTTATAACAGATTTAACCGGCATAACAAACGAAATGCTTGTTGGTGCTCCTGCTCCAAAAATTGTTATTAAAGAATTGTCTGATTTTATAGGCGACGACATAATAATAGGATATAATGTGAATTTTGACATCAATTTCTTGTATGATTATTTTGAAACGCATTTGAATTCTAAATTAAAGAACGATTACATCGACTGTATGAGAATAGCGCGAAAGCTATATCCGGAAAATAAACATCATCGGCTGAAAGATATGGTAAGTTTATTTGACATTAAAGTTGATACTGAACATCGAGCCTTAGATGATTGCAGAACTACTAAATTGGTATACGATAATTTGCAAAACATTATTGCCTCCAAGTACAAAGACAAAAAACAATTTATCAAACTCTTTTCCCAGGCAAGTAAGTGGGTTAACGCAAAGGAAATAACTACTACAAAAACAAGATTTGATGAGACGCATCCATTGTATGGAAAAAAATGTGTATTCACCGGAACGCTTGAAAAAATGATACGTCAAGAAGCAATGCAGCTTGTTGTAGATTTTGGTGGAGAAGTTCAAAATAATGTTACTAAGGAAACAAACTACCTTGTTTTAGGTAACAACGATTATTGTACTTCAATAAAGGGCGGTAAAAGCAATAAACAGAAGAAAGCCGAAGAGCTCCTTATCAAAGGACAAGATATATCTATAATACCTGAAAATGTATTTTATGATATGATAACATCAACGATTGAAAATTCCGAAGCAAAAAATGTAAACACGACTCCTTTTGGATGTTGTGGTCGGTACAAAGAATGCTCAGCTGAAAAAAAATGTATTCATCCAGACGAAGAACGATCAGAGTATTGCCAATATAGAAAAAATCTTGAATCCGGGAAAATATTCTACTAAATCAGAGAGAGAGACTGAACAAATCTACATAATAAAAAGCCCCTTACCGGCTGCAACCGATAAGAGGCCTCGGACGCGCTATAGAACACATCTCAACAGTTATATTATAGCACGTCCTCTTAAAAATGTCAAGTTTTTAGAGGAGTGATATTCCATGGGCAGACCCAAAAAAGAAAAGCCGAATAAGCAAGGGCTGTACGAGGTAAAGGTCACGATCGGTAAGAACTTCGACGGCACTTTGATTCGCAAGAGCTTTTATAGCACCGTTAGTAAAGCCGACGCCAAAGCAAAAGCAGAACAGTATAAGATAAACCAGGCTATTCAAGAAGCAACAGGAGAACATTCCGAACCAAACGTTATAACGTTCGAGACATGGGCCAAAAAATGGCTTGACACTTATAAAAAAGGCGTAGTCAAGGAGCATACGTATAATTTTACATATAAATCCAATGTTGAAAAGTACCTGATTCCTTACTTTGGTAAAGCACATATAGCAAAAATACAGCAGATAGATATACAAAAATATTTTAATCAGGTTGAGTATGATGGCGAACCTCTCGCAAAATCTACACTGGATAAGCAAAAGATGATTTTGAAGTCGATCTTTGATGCGGCGATAGATAATGATTTATGCTACAAAAATCCTGTGAAAAATATTAAATATCAACGTGTCGCCAAACAGGAAGAGCGTCTTGCATATACTAAGGAAGAGGCTGATAGATGTGAAGAATACGCAAAGCAGCATGATAAAAAAGATATAGTTATCATGTTGAATACCGGCGTCAGACGTTCAGAACTCCTCGGTTTAAAATGGGGCGATATTGATTTTAACAGGCAAGTAATTCACATCGAACGAGCAGTAACCCAGACAAAAGGAGAAATTATAGTAGATAGGCCGAAAACAAAAACATCCATTCGCTCCATTCCCTTATCTGCTGAATTTACAGAATATTTACAGCAATTTGCCGGTCAGCCTGATCGCTATGTTATAGGAAACGAAAAAAATCCTTTCAGCGTAAGTACCTATGCAAAACATTTTAAACAATTTATGTGTAAAATGTCAGATGAGACAGGTCTTGTCCGATTGTCTCCCCATGAGTTACGCCACACATACGGAACAACTCTCAGAGAAAACGGAGTTGACATTTATACAATTCAAAAAGTTATGGGGCATTCTGACATCTCTATAACTGCGGCAATTTACGTACATAATGATCTGAATGTATTAAGACGACAGTTGAAGCTTGATGATGAATAGTCGATTTTCACATAATTTACTACGACACTATTACGACATTTAACACAGTTTATTTCAGTATATTTCATACTGTCACTTTTGTAAATCCTCAATATATAGACAAACAACGCCTATCGCATGTCATTAACAGCTTATATTTTATAAGACTGGAACTCGTGTATACGTTAATAGCGTATCGAGGGTTCGAATCCCTCCCTGTCCGCCATGTATAGCCGTTTGTGAGTTGTTCACAAACGGCTATTTTTATATGAAAATTACTTTACGGGTCAAAAGTCTGAATGCGTCATATACGGCAGAAACGGCAATAAAGCCGCCTGTATATCTACCGAAAGATTGGACGTTGAACTTTACATCAGCACGGACCTTTACGGTGATATTTCAGCAAAAAACTCGCAAGAATTGAAAATATTCCGGCACGGACTGGAGGTGAGGTAAACGTGGACGGAAGCATAAAAAAAATCCTCATAACAGAAGAGGAAATAAAGGAAGCCGAAGAAAAAGCAGGAAAAATCCTTTCGACTGAATACAGGGAAAAGCCCCTGCTGCTGATAAGCCTTCTAAAAGGGGCATTCATCTTTCTTGCGGACATCTGCCGCTACATTGATGTTCCATGCCGAATTGACTTTATGGAGACCAAAAGCTACTTCGGAGGCACAGAATCCAGCGGAAGCGTAGAAATTATCAAAGATGTTCGTCATGATATAAGCAAGTATCATGTTGTGATCGTAGAAGACATTATTGACACAGGACGAACGCTGAACGAAGTAATCCGGATGCTAAAAAAGCGAAAACCTTTGTCTGTCAAAGTAGTTACACTTCTTGATAAGCCTGCCCGCCGGACGGTGAAACTGAACGCTGATCTTTCATTGTTTACAATTCCTGACCTGTTCGTAGTCGGCTACGGTATGGATTACGATGGATATTACAGAAATCTGCCTTATATTGCAGAATTAGATTTATAATATATATAATAGAAACAGGAGTCCCGAAAGACTCCTGTTTCCATGTACCATTATATTTTCAATTATGATTCGGGAAGCGCCGGTATAAGATTGATAAGGTGTTTCTGAATGGAAAGGGCATCGGCGTTTGTGAGTCCATCGCCGCGATTAGCAACATCTCCGTTATCAATACCCTTCTCGGTAATATGTGTCTCATTTGTACCGTTTACGCCGTACATATCAGGGTTACCGATAGACTGCATAATAAGCACGGCATCATTGAGTCTTACCTCTCCGTTGCAGTTTGCATCGCCATAAACTACAGTATCAGGAGGCGAGATAATCGGATCTTCGGAGGTAATCTTCATATTGTTCATACATCCGCCGTCAGTTTCAAAAGCAGATTTAAGAGAATTGAACAGCGTTTCGCCAACACCCTCTGTAAGGCTGTAATTGCCGGAGGGAATATATGACACAGACGCATTTGTATCGAAATTAGCATACTTGTTAGAAGAACTTACCGTCTGACTCTTATCTGTTACAACCGTTGCCTGTTGATCTCCTCTTACGTTAAGGTAAACATCGTTGAAACTCTTTACTATGCCGCCGGATTTAACTGTAACAGGATCCTTGCTGTCCTTCATTACATTGTACTCGGAGAAGATAAATGCGTTCGCTCTGGGATTCTGGCAGTAGCTTGACTGTCCGTCGTATATGTTATTGTACATATGAATATCAGCCTGACGTGCAAGGGGGCCTCTTGACTCACAGTTCTTCCAATAATTATGATGATATGTAAGATGATACTGGAGACTTGAATCTGACGAGCCAACAAGATTTGTCTTGTGATATCCCTCATAGTAACAATAGCTGTTTGTGAAATACTGACCACGCTTGAAGTCACAGGCTCCGTCGCCCTCTGCTTTGTCGCTTTCGGCAGGATTAGCGATCTTAGGTACATAGAATTCGCAGTTATGAATCCAGCATCTTTCAACAGAAGCAGTAATTTCACTGCCCTCCTGAACGCCCTCCATGCCTATACAGTCCTCGGGAACGTTTCTGAAAGCGATATTTCTTACCTCAAAGCTCTTTCCGAGTTCAGGAGCAGCAGACTCACACATGAAGTGGAAGCCCCAGCCATTTACTATAGCATCATCGCCGACGCCCTCGATTGTAATATCCTTTCCGGACTTCATTCTTGCCATAAATCCATTATCGCCTACTGAACCGCCGTTGCCTGTTGAATCAAATTCAGTAAGTCCCTCAGGAGCTGTAACATTGCCCACTATTCTGATAACGAGAGGTGTTCCGTCCTCGGCAATCTTTTTGATGATGCCCTTGTTTGAGTTAGGGGTACCGCCGTTGGAAGTCTTTCCGCTGCCTGTATCCTGACCTACAGAGTTAAGAATATTTCCGATACCCGTAACTGTAGTACCGTCCTTTGAAGTGAGGGTAACTGTGTCCTTGTTTTCATCTGTGATATAAAGAATCTTAGCGTTTGCTTTCAGAGTACCGCCGTCGGTATATGCACCTACGCCCTTATCATAATTAAAGTGGGCATAACCTGATCTGTCCTGCTCTCCTACAATAATACCCGGCTGTGTAACCGTTCCCTTTGCCGTATCAAGGGTAATGGAATATGTGCCCGGCTTCAGTCCCAGAAGATCAACACGCAGACCAGCCTCCGTATCTCTTACAAGATACTTAAAATCGTCCCCCGTAAGAATTCCCGAAGATGCACCGCTGTATGAAACTCCCTTTACATCGGCATCGCTGAGTCCGGAGCATACTATATATGCCATTTCATTCCAGCCGCCTGCATATACCACCTTGACGTCTCCTGGAGTTACGGGATTGGGAGCAGTTACAGGATTTTTTGAAGTTGTTGTAGAATGCGAAGGTGCCGCCGACGATGTGGTAGTCGTTACAGAAGGAATTCCGCTTCCGCTGTATACCATATAGAAAAGATTAGCCGTATCTGCCTTTGTAACTGAATGTGAGCCTGCGGCCAAATCAACGGTTATAATCCCGTCTCCGGAAGATATATATTTTGTTCCGTCAACCTTTATGGTAGCAGCCGGCTCGGCAAATACAAGAGTCAGCCTGCCTGCGGAAGATGCATTAAAAGTAATAGATGTTGCAGATTCCATTTTAAGGCACTGGGTAAGAGTTTTTCCCGCATAATTTACCGTACCTTTTCCGGTTGAAAGGTTCCCTGAAATGGTGTAGAAGCTGCTGGATGTGCCGTTTGCCGTAAAATCGTGAACCTGATTTCCGGCAACAGGTGTTTCAGGATCCGTCCCAGGCTTTACCGTTGTCGTTGTCACAGGCTTTTGGGAAGTTGTTGTAACAGTTGTAACTATAGGCTGATCTTCCTTAAATCCGCTGCCTATAGCGACTACGCTGCTCTGATATGCCATTATCTTAGCCATAAGTTCCTGATTTACAGCATAAGACGCATCATCAACGGAATTATTAAAATCAAAGTCAAAATCTCCGCCCTGTACGCGGCCTGCTCCTGACATTACCTTTTCGGGAACATCGACTGCCGCATCGGCTGTATAGGAATACATTGCTGAACCTGTGTCAAAGTTATTATATGAAGTTCCTCCGTCTTTGGCCTTTACGGAAGCCGAAACCTTTTCCGTTCTTGAAGACGCCTCGTAAGCGTCGAAATCAGTGTTATTATCCTGATATTTCACATATGCTTTCTGTCCGCTCATAACGTTACCGTATGACTTGATAACGCCGCCTGTTTCACCGGAAAAAGTTCCTCCTGATACTGTATCGGAACCTTGACCGGAAGCCAGCATAGGATATTTGCAGCTGCGGAAATAGTTGTTTTCCACAAAACAACTTGATCCCATTGTAACGCCTACGCCGTACTTGGAATTGCCGTCGTAATAATTGTTATATACATGAACGCTCATAGTACGGATTCTTGGATGACGCGAATCGGAATGATCGAACCAGTTATGATGATATGTAATCCAGTTTTCACCTGATTCAGACGTCATGCCGCAGAGCGAGCACTTTCCGGAATCCCAGAAATGATTGTATGAAAAAGTGATATATTTTGAGTCCCCCTTACAGTCGGCTGAACCGTCGCCCTTGGCCTGATCTGCATCACTGCCGGCTGTTCCATACATAATATCACAGTTATGAACCCAGATGTTAGTGTTGTCTGTATCGAGAGAAACGCCGTCGTCAGGGAAGAGCATAATACCAAGATTTCTGATCTCAACGTTCGTTGCGGAACGGACAAGAAGTCCCCAGCCGTTTACTGTGGCGTCACTGCCGATACCCTCAAGAGTTACGTTATAGCATCCCTTTAACTGAAGGTATCCGGAACTGTTGAGTCCCGTAATATTTTCTTTCCTGATCTCTCCTACCATACGAATAACAAGAGGTCTCTTGTCATATCCTTTCTGACGCGCAGCCAAAATATTAACGAGACCTGCCGCAGTTGTTGAAGTACCTTTACTGTTGGTGATAACATCCAGTGTAACAGTGTTTACATTACCGCTTGTAACGTAAAGCACCTGTGCGTCAGAGGCAAGGGTTCCGTCAGCATTGTATCCGCCGCAGCCATATGCTCCGCCGCCAATATCGGCACCTGAATTCTGAAATGCAAATCCTGATCTGTCGTGAGCAGACGAGGTTACAGAGGCTTCTGCGCCCTTTGAGGAATCCTCCTTGCCGTTTATTACGGGAACGACCTTAACGGTGTGATTTCCTGCCTTGGCGCCTACAATGTCCGCTCTGAAATATCCGCTGTATTGTCTGATAAGCATTGAGTCGATCTGAATTCCGTCACAGTAAACATTATAACCGGATGCTCCGTCGACTGGCTGCCAGCAGACATAAGCGCCCTCGTTATACCCCTCCTTTTCAGTGAAATTAATCGTGCCTGCGGCATATGCCGTCATTGAACTGCCGTCAAAGGCTGTTATTGTGATTCCGCCTACAGAACCTGAAACAGCTGCCACGCTCATTATGGCAGCCGCAGCGGCAGAAGCGATCCTTTTCTTTATAATTGAATTTCGCATAGGTATTTTTCCTCCTATAAAATTTAAAATATAATGTGTACGATTTGCCCGTCCTCCGGGGCATTCTTATTTCGTTTTATTCGTTGTCTATATTATACAGAAAAAAAATAAATATTTCAATGATATATAATACTCATTAACTGATATATTGTGCTTTTTATATATAGCCATTCGCACGATTAATCAACTAATAACAAAAAGGCATCCGATCAAACGAATGCCTTTGCTTGCTTTACTATTCCTTGCCTGTATTTTCATCAAGTACGACTTTTGCCGTCATTTCCTCGCCTTTTCTTACATAGGTAATTTCTATCTCATCTCCTGCTTTATGCAGATTCTTCTTTGTATTGAGCTGCGAATATGAAGTAATTTCCTCACCGTCTACGGCAGTAATGACATCTCCCTGCTCAAGACCTGCTTTTTCAGCCGCACTGTCCCTGCTGACTTCAATAATGTAAACGCCAAGAGGCAGATCGTACATACGGGAAACATTCTCTGTTACATCCTGACAGCTTATACCCAGCCGCGGTTTTCCCGTAACATAACCGAATTCCATAAGATCATCCACGATCCTTGAAACCTCGTTTGACGGAATAGCAAAGCCTATGCCTTCAATTGAAGTATCTGAATATGATGCGCTCATCTTGGATGAATTGATGCCGATAACCTGACCGTACTTATTAATTAAAGGACCGCCTGAGTTACCGGAATTGATAGCTGCATCTGTCTGAAGAAGAATCATTTCCTTATCATTTATGGTTATCTGACGATTCAGACCGGATACCATTCCTCCGGTGACAGTGTTCATTAAATCAAATCCCAGCGGATTTCCTATAGCCGTAACTGATTCGCCAAGCTTCAGGCTGTCGCTGTCTCCGAACTCCGCCGGAACAAGACCGTTCGCCTTAATCTTTAATACTGCAAGATCGCAGTCGGTATCATAGCCGATAACCTCAGCATCATACCTTTCGCCGTCGTTTACAAGTACGGAAATTTTCTCTGAAAGTCCTGCACCGTACTGACTGTCATAAATAACATGTGCGTTGGTTACGATATATCCGTCCTCCGTGATTATAACTCCGGTGCCTGTCGCAGACGCTGACGAGGATGAAGGAGCATTTCCGCCGAAGCCGTAATAATAACCGCCGGAAAGATTCTGAACGGTAAATTCCGACTCGATTCCAACTACTGACGGGAGAACCTTTTCAACGATTTCCTCGGAAGAAAGAATACTGCTGCCTGCATCTTCGGCATTAATAAGACTCATTTGTCTAAGTCCGTCATTTAATTTTGAGGACGAGTCCTCATTTTTATCGGATAACTCCGATACGGATGAACCGCTCTCTCCTGCAATGCCTTTGTATGCCATTATAGAACCGCCGGAAACCATAGTCATGGCCAGAAGAAAAGCCGTTATTTTAAGTCCTCTGCGCTTCTTCGGAGGCTTTACGGATGCAAAAGGGTTCTCGCCGGCAATTTCCTGATTTTCAAAATTTTCCATATTGTATTCATTCATAATATTCACAATTCCTTTCACTGAGGTTCTCCCTCGTTCATTGCTTATATTATATCTGCTGTTTGTGATATGAATAAGCCGGTTATATAGAATTTTGAAAAAGATTTTGTGAATATTTTTTCACCCAAATGAAAAGTATGTGAAATCATACCGCTTTCTGTTTTGAAGCAGTATCAGCTCTGATACTTAGGTTCGCAGGTCAGGTTTATGCCGAGACGCTTAAATATTCTTTCATCAACCTGTGAAAGAATGACCGTTGAATGTACCTCGCAGCCACGAAGCTTTGAGATCTGCTCCATTGCTCTTCTGGCATTTTCATCCGTGTTGGCACAGATAGACAGCGCAAGAAGCGTTTCATCAGTATGGATTCTGGGATTGCTGTTACCGAGATGCTGCACCTTGAGATTCATAATAGGTTCGATAACGTGTGGTGACATAAGCAGAACATCATCGGAAATTCCTCCAAAATATTTGAGGGCATTGAGAAGCAGAGCTGAAACAGCGCCCAGAAGCTCTGAGGTACGTCCGGTGAGAATAGTTCCGTCAGTAAGCTCCATAGCGGCTGCCGGAGCGCCTGTCTGAGCTTCCTTAGCAAGAGCCGCCGCAACAACTTTTCTGTCATCAACAGTAACGCCCGCCTGCTTCATGAACAGTTCCTGCTTCATAGCCTCATCTTCGGAAATAAGACCTTTTTTATAATCGCACTGGGAAATATAATAGCGGCGGATTATCTCGGCCTTTGCTGCCGAGCACACGGCGTCATCGTCAGAAATGCAGTTTCCAGCCATATTAACGCCCATGTCCGTGGGGGATTTATACGGAGATTCACCAAGTATCTTCTCAAACATTGCATTAAGCACCGGAAAAATTTCCACATCACGATTGTAATTTACGGTAGTCTCGCCGTAAGCCTCCAGATGAAAGGGATCTATCATATTAACATCGTTGAGGTCTGACGTTGCTGATTCATAAGCAATATTTACAGGATGGCGGAGAGGAAGATTCCAAATCGGAAATGTCTCAAATTTAGCGTATCCCGCATTAACGCCTCTTTTGTGCTCATGATAGAGCTGTGAAAGACAAGTCGCCATTTTTCCGCTGCCCGGACCGGGAGCCGTAATAACCACAAGCCTGCGTGAGGTTTCGATATAATCGTTTCTTCCATACCCCTCGTCGCTTATTATCAGCTTGAGATTAGAAGGATAACCTTTAATATGGTAATGATGGTAAACCTTTATTCCCAGCGCTTCAAGACGTCTCTGGAAAGCGGCTGCCTGAGGCTGCTCCTCATACTGAGTAAGCACAACGCTGCTGACATAAAGCCCAATTTTTTTAAACACATTATAAAGACGTATAACATCAACATCATATGTAATCCCAAGGTCGCCCCTCACCTTGTTTTTTTCTATATCACCGGCATTTATAACAATGACGATCTCTGCCTCGTCTTTCAGCTGAAGAAGCATCTGAAGCTTACTGTCCGGCTTAAATCCGGGAAGAACCCTTGAAGCGTGGAAGTCGTCAAAAAGCTTGCCGCCAAATTCAAGATAAAGCTTGTCCCCAAACTGTGCAATACGCTGTCTGATATGCTCGGACTGCATTTTAAGATATTTTTCATTATCGAAACCTGTTTTCATATAAAAGACCTCCTGATATTCATAAGTATATTATATATCAAATCGGCAGAAAATGCAAGCTTTTTATATATAAACAACCAAAATACTGCATAACATAATTATTATTTCTAATTAATATTTATTTTACCTTTGGAAAACATTGCAATTGCTGAAAAAAGATGTTATAATAAACCTGTTCGGTAGTAAGCGCAAAGAAATTTAAGAGCCTGTTCAGTATCTTAAGCGTTTGCTATAGGAATAAAAAAAGAAAGGATATCTAATATGAATAAAAAAATAGCAGCAGTTCTGACCGCAGCAGCAATAACTGCGGCATTCGCAGGCTGTTCAGGCAAAAGTTCATCATCGTCATCAACATCCCCGGATTCAACTACAAAAATACCCACGGAGGAATACACAATGGCAGGTACAGAAGTTAATACCTCCGCCAAACCAACTGAAGCTCCTACAGAAGCCCCGACAGAACATATTAGCCCCCGGGAAACCATAACGGCATCCTGCGGCTCTCAGGTCACGATAAATAAGACTATCCCGTATACGGAGGGCAGCAATACCGTAAAGCTTCCGCTTGCTGATTTGATTCAGGAGGGAGACAGAATAAGCTCATTCACATTTACCATTTACTCCGCCGATGGAAGCAATATAGGCGAATTTAAGGGAGGATGCGGAATCTCTGTCACAAGCGGATGCACCGCCGCAACAGACGAGGGCTGGTACCAATCAGAAAATATTGTATCTCCCACTCAGGGAACTTACGGCGAAATCCGGTGGGATGTTCCCGGTGAAATACAAAATTATATCTCCCCCGGCGGCGAACTTCTCTTTGGATACTGGTGGGGAAATTCATCCAGCATCCGTATTGAGAATGTCGTCTGCACCTATACGCGAACGGCAGATATTCCAGTTGACGGTACGGTAACCGAAAACGTAGGACAAAGCATATCCTTTGACGCAGCCGACAATACGATAAAAGTTCCCACTGCCGGATTTCTTCCTGAAAACGCTGTCCCAGAGGCTGTTGTGTATAATATCAGTTCCTCCGGTAAATTGGGGAAATTCACAGGCGCATTTGGCTATACATCATCCTCAGGAAATTATCAGTCTCCAGATACTGCTGTTTTCACTGACAGCTCCTCTCTATCCCTGACATGGTTTGTTCCCGCACAGGCAAAATCCCTTGCGGCTAAAGACGGAAAGCTTCTTCTTGGCTACTGGTGGAGCGAACAGCCAACAGTCACCCTTGATTCCGTTACTGTCAAATATAGTCTCGGCAGCGGAGGTTCAGCCCCTCCGACCGAAATCACCGCTGAACCGACCACCTCAGAGCCTGCAAGCGTCAGCTTCAGAAGCTCCGAGGAAATAGTAAAGACTATGAACGCCGGCTGGTGTCTCGGAAACAGCCTGGACAGCTATAATACAGGAAAAACAGGTCTTTCCACAGAAACGGGCTGGGGAAATCTGAAAACCACAAAAGAAATGATAAGCTCCGTAAAAAGTGCCGGTTTCAACTCGATAAGGATTCCTGTCACATGGGGAGAGCATATGAACGGCGAAACGATAGATCCCGAATGGCTGGCACGAGTAAAGGAAGTTGTGGATTACGCCTATGATGAAAATATGTTTGTTATCCTTAATATGCACCATGACGATTACATCTGGTTTGAGCCGCAGGACAGCGAGTATGATGCTGACAGCGCCAAGCTGAAAGCTATCTGGAGTCAGATTGCGTCATACTTTATAGATTACGGAGACAGACTTATTTTTGAGGGTATGAACGAACCAAGAACTGTCGGAAGCGCTAATGAATGGATGGGCGGCACGGCAGAAGAAAGAACGATCATCGCCCGATATGAACAGGATTTTGTTGATACAGTCCGCAAAACAGGCGGCAACAACGCCAGGCGCTCTCTGATTGTTACATCATATGCTGCCTCGGCTGAAACGGCGGCTATCAATGATATAATTATACCAAGCGGGGGAAATATCATTGTTTCCGTCCATTACTACGCTCCATGGCAGTTCTCCGATGGCACTGTAACCGATTTCAGCGACAGCGGAAAGGCTGAGCTTGACGCTAAATTCACAGAACTGAAACAGAAATTCATTGACAAGGGTACTCCCGTTATCATCGGTGAATTCGGCTGCATTAATGCAGCCCCCGAATCTGTCAGACAGGAGTATTACAAATATTACATCAGTTCCGCCAAAAAACAGGGTATCAAGTGCTTTGTATGGGACAACAATGTTTCCTCCGGCGAACAAAGCTTTGGTATTTTCAACAGAGGTACGCTTACATGGAATGAAGCTATCCTTTCCGGTATTATAGAAGGAACGAAATAATGAAAGCGATACCGCACAAGATATGTGCGGTATCGCTTAAAGCAAAGGGACGGTCAGCGACCGCCCCTAATTTTATAATCATACCTCAATCTGATTTATAAGTTCACTCTGCATAAGACTTGAAAACGACACATACCACTGTCCGTTCTTCTCAAGAAATGCGCTGGAATTACCTACAAAAACCTCTCCATTGGCGTCATTCACATAATACATATAATTGATTATCAAACCTGCGGTATAGTCGGTACCCAGTTCCTTATTAAATCCGGTCAGTTCCTCCTCTCCTGCCTCTTCAAACAGTTCCTCCGTAATATCAACATTCCAGCGGTCGTTTTCTGAATTGCTGTATTCTGCCATGATCTCCTCTATCATAGACATGGAATCGTCAATAGCCTTAATTAAGGCATCCTTGCTGAACACTTCATCCGGAGATTTTCCGTCAAGCTCCTCCGTCATGAGCTTTTTATAGCATTCTATCTCCTGCTGATTAAACATATTATAAACCTTTTCCGGTTCATGGTCAAGATAAGCCTGATAAAAATCCTTGGCAAGGGTAAGGCTGTCGGTATATCCGCTGTCCGGCACTTTTTCCGTGTTTTTTTCAGTTGCCGCTGCCGTTGTCGGAACATCTGAAGCTGCAGCTGATGTTTCTTGCGTTGAGGTTTGCACCCGTTCTGTGACCGACTCTGAATCTGTAGTTACAGCAACAGGCGCCGTATCTGATCCGGCAGAAGAGCTTTCCTTGCTGCTCCCCGCTCCTCCTTTGCTGCACGAAGCTGTTCCCGAACAGGCAAGCAAGACCGTTAGCAATAATACCGTAAATTTTATTTTCATATTAATAATCCTTTTTCTTTCCACAATCCCTGCAGATTTTTCCAAGCTTTTTAATATCGCCCCCGCAGAATGAACATTTGCCCATTGACTTCCAGCTGCTCACTATCTTCTCCTGATACGCAGGAAAACGGCTGAGATTATCCATAAGATGATTCCAGGATATATTCATAAGATTGGGACAATCGGAAAATACGGAATCAATCTTCACCACAGAAGCGGGAATTTTAATGCTTTCCAAACTTGTACATCCGCTGAAATCTCCCAAAAAAGTAACCTTCGATGGAATTTCTACAGAACGCAGGGAAGTACATCCTCTGAAACCGTCAACATATGTAACAGCAAACGGAATAACAATTTTTTTAAGGGAAATACAGTCCTTAAAGGCAAACTCTCCGATAGTTTTTATGGTTTTTGGAAGCTCGATTTCCGTCAGATTTTTGCAGCCGGCAAAAGATCTTTCGTTAATGGAAGAAACACCGTCAGGAATAATTACTTTTTCAAGCTTTTCACAGCCGGAAAAGGCATATTTTCCAATTTGCTTTACTGTATTCGGAAGCCAGATAGATTCAAGATTTTTGCATCCGTTAAATGCAAAAGCCCCGATCTCTGATATCTTATTTGACATCTCGATACTTTCAAGACTTTCACATTCTGCAAATACGCAGTCATGAATAACGCTGATATTATTCGGCAAAAATACAGATTTAAGGCTTGTGCACCCCCTGAAAGCCCACGGACCGATTTTAGCGAGACTTTCAGGAATCTTTATAGATTCAAGAGCTGAACAGTTTCTGAAAGCATATCCGCCAATTTCAACAAGACCATCCGGAAGAATGATTTTTTTAAGAGTTTTGCAGTCCTCAAAAGCGTTTTCTCCGATTTTCCGAACACTGGACGGAATTTCAATCTCATCGGAATTTCCAGAATACTTTATAAATACACCATTCTCAATTTCAATACTTGGCTTAAAGGATAGCTTTGCTGCAGTTTTTTCGGAAACTGTCTTTGGCTCTGCCTTGGGAGTCTCTGGTTTTGGCTCCACCTTAAAAATTTCCGGCTTTGAATCAGCTTTAGGAATCTCCGGTTTTGGATCTGCCTTGAGAGCTTCAGTCTTTGGTTCTGCCTTAGAAGCCTCCGGTTTTAGATCTGTCTTGGGAGTCTCTGGCTTTGGCTCTGTCTCCGAATTTGACTCAATATTTGTAACTTCCGGTTCATCCACCGATTTTTCAACAACTCTTGCTTTGCCGGTACGAACAGAACTTACTATCACTCTTTTATGACCGGAAGTCTTACTTTTCCTTAAAAGATTTATTGATTTTTCAACAATAAAAGGCTCACCGCAGCCGGGACATATCCATGCGTCTTTCTGACTATCTACCTGCACTGTCTCGCCGCAGTAATAACATTTTGAATTAACTATTCCCATAGTTGCCTCCTGATAATACATTAATAACTTTATTATACCTTTTTTCAGACACACAGTCAATAGAAATGAATAAAATCAGATAATATAAAAGATTTTTTGTTATTATGCACAAAAAAGCGGCTGTGAATTTAACACAACCGCCCTTGTTTTAAACATAAATAAGCTTATATTTTCGTTATATCAACAAGTTCAACGTCGTTGATAGTACGTCCGGATTCAAGAACCTTTACAAGAGATTTAGCCGTATCAATCGCTGTAAGACTGCAAATTGAACGTTCAATAGACTTACGGCGCATCTTTACGCTGTCACGTTCCGGAAGCCGTCCCTTGGCGGATGTAGAAATAACATAATGAATCTTTCCGCTGTCAAGAAGCGTTTCTACATTCGGCTCTCCATCGGAAATTTTCCGGACAAGATTTGCAGCGATCATGTTTCTGTGCAGAACGCTCTGCGTACCGGATGTCGCATATATATCAAAGCCCATGCGTTCAAACTTGTCGGCAATAGGCAGTACCTCTCGCTTATCGGAATCGCGGACGGAAATAAGTACTCCTCCTTCGCGTTTAAGATCAAATCCTGCGGCAGTCAGTCCTTTAAGCAGTGCATCTTCCAGATTTCTGCCAATACCAAGACATTCTCCGGTAGATTTCATTTCAGGTCCGAGCATAGTATCCACATCTGTCAGCTTCTCAAACGAGAACACGGGAACCTTGACAGCGACATAATCGCCGGCAGGGTAAAGACCGCTCTTATAGCCCATATCACAAAGCTTTGCACCAAACATGATCCTAGTGGCGATGTCCACCATTGGTATCCCAGTAACCTTGCTGATATATGGCACTGTTCTTGACGACCTCGGATTAACCTCTATAACATAAACCTCATGATTATACACAACATACTGGATATTCACAAGACCGATAACATTCAGTTCTTTTGCCAGTTTTCGGGTATATTCCACAATTATCTTCTTGATACGGTCGGAAAGATGCTGTGCCGGATAAATCGAAATTGAATCGCCGGAATGAACGCCGGCACGCTCAATGTGCTCCATAATGCCGGGAATAAGAAAATCTTCACCGTCGCAGATAGCGTCAACCTCAACCTCCGTACCCATCATGTACTTGTCGATTAGCACTGGATTTTCAATCATATGGCTGGTGATGATGCCCATGTATTCCACCACATCCGCCTTGGAATGGGCAATGATCATATTCTGACCGCCCAGTACATAGGAGGGACGCAGCAGCACCGGATACCCAAGATCTTCCGCCGCAGCCACAGCCTCATCAGTAGTCATTACCGTATGTCCCTGAGGACGAGGAATGCCGCATTTCTCCAGTATTTCGTCAAATCGCTCCCTATCCTCGGCAGCGTCGATCATATCAGCGGAGGTTCCCAGAATATTTACACCCATATCAGAAAGATGGCGCGTAAGCTTAATAGCCGTCTGTCCGCCGAACTGTACGACAACGCCATAGGGCTTTTCCGTCTCAATAATAGCCTCAACATCCTCCCTTGTAAGAGGATCAAAGTAAAGACGGTCGCCGGTATCGAAGTCGGTTGAAACAGTTTCAGGATTGTTATTGCATATAACCGCCTCATACCCAAGCTCTTTCAGCGTCCAAACACAGTGAACGGAGCAGTAGTCAAACTCTATTCCCTGACCGATGCGGATAGGTCCCGATCCGAATACAATGACCTTCTTTTTGCCTGAATTCTGCCTTTCAATAAACTGTGCTGCCTCGTTTTCCTCGTCAAAGGTAGAATAGAAATAGGGCGTTTCAGCCTTAAATTCACCGGCGCATGTATCGACCATTTTAAACACGGCTTTTTTGTGCAGCGGACATTTCTGCCCTGACATCCTCTCAATAGTGCTGTCAAGATAGCCGTACTGCTTGGCAATATTGTATTTATCCTCGGTCAGCTCACCCTCAGCAAGCCATTTTTCAAGCTCTGCCAGATTAAGAAGCTTGTAAAGGAACCAGTTGTCTATCATGGTGATTTCGTGTATTTCTTCCGGCGTTACTCCCCTTTTCAGCGCCTCAAAAACAACAAAAGATCGCTCGTCGTCTACTACATGGAGCTTTTCACGTATTTCCTCATCAGACAGCTTTTTAAGCTTTTTGAGATTCATGGAATCGAGTCCCAGTTCAACAGAACGGACAGCTTTCATCATTGCCTGCTCAAAGCTTGTACCGATAGCCATGACCTCTCCGGTAGCCTTCATCTGCGTGCCTAAAGTCCTCTTGGCATAAACAAATTTATCAAAAGCCCACTTAGGAAATTTAATTACCACATAGTCAAGGGCAGGCTCAAAACAGGCGTACGTCTTTCCAGTAACCTGATTGATGATTTCGTCCAGAGTATAGCCCACAGCGATCTTTGCCGCTGTCTTTGCAATAGGATAACCGGTAGCCTTTGAAGCAAGCGCCGACGACCTTGAAACACGTGGATTTACTTCTATAACGGCATATTCAAAGCTTGTAGGATGAAGTGCAAACTGACAGTTGCAGCCGCCCTCAACCTTTAATTCCTTAATAATATTGATAGCTGCCGTTCTCAGCATCTGATATTCACGGTCTGAAAGTGTCACCGCCGGAGCGATAACTATACTGTCACCGGTGTGGACGCCAACGGGATCAAAATTTTCCATTGAGCACACGGTGATAACATTGCCCTTTGCATCACGGATAACCTCAAATTCAATCTCCTTCCAGCCGCTTATGCATTTTTCGATAAGCACCTGAGTGATCGGTGAAAGACGAAGTCCGTTTGTGGAAATATCCCGCAGCTCCGCCTCATCCTGAGCGATTCCGCCTCCTGTTCCTCCAAGTGTAAACGCAGGACGGACAATTACAGGATAGCCGATAATCTGTGCAAAATCAACGGCATCCTCAACGGTTTCAACTACCTTTGACGGAATACAAGGCTCACCGATCTTCTCCATTGTGTCCTTGAACGCCTGCCTGTCCTCCGCCTTATGAATTGTCTCAGGATCTGCACCCAGCAGCTTCACTCCGTGAGAATCAAGAAATCCCTCCGCCGCCAACTGCATTGACAGCGTAAGACCAGTCTGTCCGCCCAGCGTGGACAACAGACTGTCCGGCTTTTCAATCTCAATAATTCTTTTAATAACTTCAAGAGTCAGCGGCTCAATGTAAACCTTGTCTGCCATTGCCTTGTCGGTCATGATTGTTGCCGGATTAGAATTTACAAGAACGACTTCAAGCCCCTCCTGCCTGAGAGCACGGCACGCCTGTGTTCCGGCATAGTCAAACTCTGCCGCCTGTCCGATGACGATAGGTCCCGATCCGATAACAAGCACCTTTTTAATATCATTTCTCAGCGGCATATCAGTCACCTGCCCTTTCCATAGTCTTTATAAATTCATCGAAAAGATAAGAGGTATCGAGAGGACCTCCGTGAGCCTCAGGATGAAACTGAACCGTAAACGCCTTAACACCGGTATATCTAATGCCCTCGCAAGTCTTGTCGTTGGCGTTTATATGAGATACTCGTCCCACCTCCGGCGATATGCTGCCTCCAACAACGGCATATCCGTGATTCTGGCTTGTTACATAAGTCAATCCGCTTTCAAGATCAATTACCGGCTGATTTGCCCCGCGATGACCGTATTTAAGCTTCTCAGTGCGTCCTCCGTTTGCAAGAGCCATAAGCTGATGACCAAGACATATACCAAAAATCGGAATATCAAGTTGTTGAATCTCCTTTATATTTTCAATGATCCCGACATTTTCCGCCGGATCTCCGGGGCCGTTTGAGAACATTATTCCGTCCGGTGCGATCTCCTTTATTTCTTCTGCAGTTGTCCCCGCTGGAACTACAACCACTTTACATCCCCTGTTGATAAGCTCCTGGCGTATATTCCGCTTATATCCGAAGTCAAAAAGCGCTACCTTGTATTTTCCATTATCTCCATAGCTCTTTTTTTCGTCGCAGGTAACGTAAGCTACGGCTTTTTTCACCGAAAATTCATGTATTTTTTCAAGCAGCTCGTCCTTTTTCGCATAAGCGTTATCGGTAGTTATAACGCCGTTCATTACGCCTGCCTCACGAATAATGCGGGTAAGACATCGAGTATCGATACCGTGAATTCCAACAACACCATTCTCTGAAAGATAATCATCCACATTTACCTCACAGCGGAAATTAGACGGAGCATTGCACCATTCCCTGACAATATATCCCGTAAGATGAGGCTTATCCGCCTCTCCGTCCTGACTGTTTACGCCATAGTTACCGATAAGCGGAAATGTCTGTGCAACGATCTGACCATAGTAGCTGGGATCAGTAAGGGTTTCCTGATAGCCGGTAAGCGCCGTAGTAAAAACGACCTCTCCAATCACAGTTCCCTTTGCACCGAAGCTTCTGCCCTCGAAAATTTTTCCATTGGCAAGCATAAGGTATGCTTTTTCCGATTGATTAAATAAAGACATTTTACCAATCCTTTCAAAAAAATTGAAGATCAAACTATGCGGCTGCGCCATTGAAGCCGCAGTTTATTAAAGACAATGCGCACAAAGTCCGCCTGAGACTTTGCATCAAGCATCCTCAGCACAAGCTTTGTGCGGTATTGTCCAAAAATCATTTAAGGTTGATATACTGAGTAATGTCATCCCTCATGCGGATAGCCTCACGGCGTGCAGCCTTAGCAAAATCACGCTCGTCGCAGCTCTCCTTTTTGTATGCGCACATAACTGCACGACTGGAATTTACAATCGCTCCCAAACCGTTTTCGTCAAATCCGCCTTTTAGCCCCTCGGCTCCGCCACCCTGCGCACCGTATCCGGGAACAAGGAACATTGTATGAGGCAAACGCTGTCTCAGTTCCGAAAGCTGTTCCGGATATGTTGCACCAACAACGGCGCCAACTGCTGAATACCCATATTTTCCAATAGTATCGGCTCCCCACTGTTCGCACATATCGCCCATTTTGGCGTAAACCGGTGTTCCATCCTCAAGTCTGAGATCCTGAAGTTCGCCGCTGGACGGATTGGAAGTCTTTACCAGAACAAAAATCCCCTTGTCACGCTCGCGGCAATATTTAAGCAGAGGATTAATTCCATCCGTTCCGAGATAACCGTTAACCGTAAGCGCATCTGCTCCGAACGGCTCTACCTCCGTATCGCAGATCGTAACGGCTCCAATGTGCGCGCTGGCATATGCCTCCATAGTTGCACCAATGTCGTTTCTCTTGCCGTCTGTGATAACAAACATTCCGTTAAGCTTTGCATATCTGATAGTTTTTTCAAGAGTTCTGATTCCGTAATGACCGAACATCTCATAATATGCAGCCTGCGGCTTTATAGCGGGAACAATGTCGTGTATCTCGTCAATAATTGCCTGATTAAAGTCAAAAATAGCCTTGGAAACAGCTTTCATGGTCCAGCCGTCGCTGTCCTGATAACGCCTTAGAATATATTCAGGAACATATTCAGGTCTTGGATCAAGCCCTACAACAGCAGGATTTTTCATTTCAATGATTTTTTCAATAAGTCGATCAAATGACATAGCTTTACTTTACCTTACCTTTCATCATATCTTATAATTCCTTTGGATATAGTCACAAGGGGCTTGCCTGTAAGAGTCATTCCCTTGAAAACAGTATTGTGTGATTTGGAGTGCAGCCTGTCAGGATCCACCGTCCACTTTCTGCCTATGTCGGCAATAACCAGATCCGCCGTCTTTCCCTCCTCAACGGCAGGTATCTCAAGACCAAGAATTTTTCTCGGATTTATACACATAAGCTCTGCGATCCTATTAAGACTCACTTCTCCTGTATGATAGAGAGCCGTAAGCGAGGCAGCAAAAGATGTTTCCAGCCCCACAACACCGTTCGGAGCTTTTTCAAAATCCGACTTTTCTTCAGCGGTATGGGGAGCGTGATCGGTAATAATACAATCAATAGTACCATCTTTTATTCCATCAATCACCGCCCTTACATCCTTGTCCGTCCTTAGTGGAGGATTCATTCTGTAATCGGCATCACGCTTTTCAAGAAGCTTGTCGGTAAACATGAAATAATGGGGAGCGGTCTCGCAGGTAACCCTGATTCCTCTTGATTTAGCAAAACGAATGATTTCTACGCTGTCCTCAGTTGAAACATGACAGATATGGATTTTTGCATCAACAGATGATGCAAGAATTATTTCACGGGCGGTTATGTAATCCTCCGAAGCTCTGTCCATGCCTTTAACGCCCAGCTTTTTGGAAACTTCTCCCTTATTCATAATGCCGCCGTTTATTATGCTGAGATCCTCGCAGTGGGAAGCAACAAGAAGTCCGTTTTCCTTGGAAAGCTCAAGCGCGCGGCGCATCATCTCCGCATTTTCAACAGGTCTGCCGTCGTCGGAGATACATATACATCCGGCCTCTTTAAGAGCGGCGTAATCGCAGAGACCATTTCCTTTCATTTCGCCGGTTATGCATCCCACAGGATAAACATCCACTCCCGTCCCCTCTGCCTTTCCGATAATATAACGAATCGTTTCAGGATCATCACACGGCGGATTTGTATTGGGCATAGCAAGAACCCCCGTAACTCCTCCTGCCAGTGCGGCAGAACATCCAGTGAGGATATCCTCTTTATGTATATAGCCCGGATCACGAAAGTGAACGTGCATATCAAACAGTGACGGCATAAGAACAAGACCTGTCCCGTCAATAACTGTATCGGCTTTGCAGCACAGATCATTTCCGATCCGTTCAATAATTCCATCGCTGATAAAAACATCTGAAATAAAATCATTTGCAGCATCAACTGCACGAATATTTTTTATAAGAATAGTTCCGGACATTCGTTCATCTCCCAACAAAAAATAAAAGCCCGTCCGAACCCTTTCAGACGAGCATACTATAGCCACTTTTTTCTCCGCAAAACGGTATATCCGCAATACCTCGGAGACAAGTATACATACACGCCTTGCCAGCTCTTATATCAGCCGTAAAGGACATATATATTATATCATATTTTATTCTTTTTGTCCAGTATTTTCTTATTTTTATAAAAATTTGACTATTTCTTTTTTCTTCTGCTTTTAATCCTGAGCGCTGTCAGGGCGATTGCCGCATTCCCCAAGCTCTTTGCAATAGCCTTTGCATCGTGCTTTGTACGAACCTTCGGAGCATCCTCAGCTTTATCAAGAGAACCTTTTCCCGCAGTTTTCACTGAACCGCCGCCAAAAGAAAAGTTTCCGATACGCTTTTCAAATTCCATAGTTATCCCTCCGTCACAGGTCTTGCAATAAGAAATTTTATCTTTTTGCCATCGTCGCTAAACATTTTTTCATGCTCGGTCACAAAATTCTCATACGAACTTTCCTTGTGAAGATCATAGGTTTTATACACGATCTCAAATCCTGCCTCGATAAAATATTCAAAAGATTCCTCAAAAAGCTCATCGTCGTCCGTCTTGAACCACAGCTCCCCGTGGAGAAATTTTTTATAATTGAGCAGCTGTCTCGTATGAGTAAGACGACGCTTCTTATGCTTCTTTTTAGGCCAGGGATTGCAAAAATTAATATATATTCTATCAGCACAGTCATGCTCGTTCCAGGCAAGATCTATCCGTTCGATATTCTGAATGGCTATCTTAACGTTACTCACCGGCATATCTTTTTCCTTATATGCCTGTTCCAGCTTTCTTTTTGCCAGCACCAGCATTTCGTTTTTTATGTCCATAGCGACAAAATTTATCTCCGGATGCATCGGCGCCGCCTGTGAAATAAATCCTCCCTTACCGCATCCAAGCTCCACATACAAAGGCTTGTCCGGATTATCAAACAGCTCACGCCAGCGCCCCGTCTGCTCCTGTGGATTGTGTATATAAAACGGACAAGCTTCAAGCTCTGGCTTTGCCCATGGCTTATGTCTGATTCGCATATTTTTCTCCTTATATTTTTTACAGTAAACCACAAAAATATTTTGTCGTTTAATATTGACATTTTTTGCTGCTGCCGATTTATCGGCGGGCAAAAAGGCACTTTAATCAATTATAGCAAACAAATTGATTTTACTTATTATATCATACTTCTAACTTTATTTCAATAGTATTTAAAAAAATACTTGATTATTATTTATCAGAACTATATAATTATAGTAGGTAAACGTAATTAAACCGTTTGCTGTAAGAGCTTGTGTTCATAAGTTTCATACACGTTTTTCTGCGAATTTTCATACTGAACTGCGTCGGAATTTCAGCAATTTTTTTGTCATCATAAAAAACATAATCACCCTATGAACATAAACTATAAAATATTATCATCAGCATTATAAGGAGACGATAAGCATGAATAAAAAGTGGAAAACCGCAGCAGCAGAAATGACAAGGCTAAAAGAACACTATTTATCTGTAAGGAAATCAGAATCCGTATCCGTCCACAAGACCCTTGTGTACCGCGCCCTGGATATGGTTTGCAGTCTGATTCCCGAAGCCGGAGATTTCTATATCCCAATAACGGACACTATTATATCCAACGTATGCCGCCCAGACAGCAAAGACGACTATGAAAAAGGCGCCGGACGCCATTACTACTGTGTTACAAATTCACACGGAATCAAAAAACATCCGACTATGGGCTACTATAAAAACGGAATACGGAAATATGCCAAGAGCGCGCGTTCAATGCTGGAAGAGGACTACACTATGGCGCTTACCATGTACAAGTCGGGATTTATTGAAATATCCGGAGAATATTTTGCCCGTGCCATCCATATGCTCTCGGATATATGCTGTCTGCCTCATGCAGCGGGAATGACATATTTTTCAAATATGAGCGCAATCCATAAGGCATATGAATCAATGGCTAAGGCTATGTATCCCGATTCTGTTCCGGAACATAGAATAACTAAAAATACGCTTCATCTACTTGATTCCGAAAGTGGCTTCGGAGACGCTCTCAACACTGCTGCGGAAGCACAGATAAGCGAACCGAAAGAATTACTTTCAGATCCTGAAAAATCTATTATAAACCGGATTTACAAGGCGGAAGAAGCTGTCGCCGCGATACTTTACCGTTTTATGACAGACGCCTTGGACGTCTCAGGAAAATCACGATATATAATCTCAAACTCCCGTATATCCGGCTGCGGTATTATTATTAATGTAACGGAAAAAGGGCTTGTTCTCACGGAAAATGATAAGGAAATTTCAATAAGAACAGACCAAAATACGATATGCACGCTTTTCAGAGCGGCTCACCGGTTTAACGGACTGTATACGTTTTCCCCTGTTTCTGATGACAAGGGACGCGTAATTATTCTCAACCGCCGCATTCTCCGTCCGTTTAATCCAAGAAAAGAAAATATTTTTTACCGCATCGAAGCTGGCGTTCATATATGATACAGAGCGTATTAACATAAAGTTTATGTTAATACGCTCTAATAATTTTTTCTTTTATTAAACTAAAATGCATTGAATCGAACGCTTTTCCGAATCTATTACGGAAGCTCTTAAAAACATGTTCGGTTATTTGCAGAGCGATATATTATTCGACCTTTTAGCATCTGATAATGCTTGACCATACTATATTTCGTCAGTCGGCAAGATTAATCAGGTGTAAAATGCTCATCCGGCTTTTCTGCGATTACCGAACATTTCATTTTTAAAGAAAGGAGGTTTACTATGCAGTACATAATAATGCTCATGATAATAGTAGGGCTTGCGGCGGCTGATTATCTTACAGGCATCATAAAAGCTTACTGCAAAAATGAAATTTGCAGCCGGAAAATGCGCAAAGGCGGTCTTAACAAGCTGGGAGAGATCATTGTTATGACGTCTGCCTGCGGTCTGGATATCGGGATTAACGCTCTCGGAAAATACTACGAATCCGCCGAATTATCGGCAATTGCAGGGAAAATAACGGCGGTCGCGGTATTCATTTACATAACGGTCATGGAAGTTATCAGCCTGTTTGAGAACTATGCGGAGATCAATCCGGATGCACAGTGGGCTTTGAAAATCATCAGAAAACTTAAAAATTTTAAGGAGGAATAATTTATGAACAGTCCATACATGGGAAAATTCAATGT
>CAJTWQ010000025.1 GCA_910579835.1 uncultured Ruminococcus sp. | reverse complement strand
GTATAAATGGAGCCGGAAGATCAGGATAATTTATTCAGACGCGCTGTGAACGGCGCCGTAAATCTGTCTGCACGGCTTGGCTTGTGTGCCGTAAAAGTTCTGGCAGTTGCCGCTCTGGGAATGATCAAGGGACTGAAGCTCATTCTTTCCGAGCTGCTCAGCCTTATATCATTTGTTTTCAGAGGCGTACGCTGGTTTTGGAAAGGCATGACGGAATCTGTCAGGTTTCGTGCCGAACGCAACAGAAAGCTTTACAATAATATAAAAAAAGCAAAAAAGCGCGGAAAGGCAGCTCACGCAGGGGCTGTCACCCGTTTTACCGGATCTTTCCTGTTCGGTGAGGAGGGAGTTCTATATACCGTATTCAACTATACTATGCCCATTATATGTATAGCGTTCCTTATTGGTGTCGTAAGATACGGTTCCGGACTTGAATATGGCATTGCCGTTGATTTCAACGGAAAAGAGATCGGCATTATAACAGCAGAAGCCGACTTTGAAAAAGCCGAACGGGAGGTTCAGCAGAGAATATCTTACGCGGAAAGCGACAAAACAATTGAACTCTCCGCAAACTTTTCGCTGAAGATCATCTCCGATGACGACAAACTTTTGAGTTCCGATCAGCTTGCAAACGAAATGCTGGAAGCCTCTGATGAAAAGCTTACCGAAGCATGGGGAATTTATATCGACGGAAAATTCATAGCCGCAGTCGAAAACAAGGATAAAATACAAAAAGCCCTGTCGGAAAGACTGCTTAATTACAAAGTTGACGGAGAAGTTCATGATCTGTCATACAAAAACAAAATTGAATACACTCAGGGAATATACCTTCAGGACAGCGTTATGGAGGAAAAGCCGGCAATAGAAATGCTTACATCTTCCACAGAAAAAAAAGGAGTGTATATTGCTAAGACCGGCGATACCAGCGTTTCCGTATGCCAAAAATACAACATGAGTCTTGACGATTTCAAACGGCTCAACCCCTATAACTCCGGAACATCCCTCAAAAACGGTCAGATAGTTAATATAACAGAAACAGAAAGCTATCTTCCCATTCAGTATGTTAAGAAATTCGAGACGCTCTCTTTCCTGGACTATGAAACGGTTGAATACGAAACCAGTTCACTTAACGTAGGAGTAAGAACGATTCTTGTAAAGGGCGTTCCAGGCGAAAAGGTAAGCAACACGGAGATAACATATGTTGACGGAATTGAAAGATCAAGAAAAACCGTCAGCTCAGTAGTTACAAAAGAACCTGTCATTGAGCAGATAGGTATCGGCACATATTCCGCACACCCCGACCCCAGCTGCCGTCCCGTAACAGGCTCCGGAGAAATGGGCTGGCCTCTTGACGGTGGCTGGATAAGCGACACATTTATCAGCGACCGTAATCACAAAGGCCTGGATATTGCAGCCGGCGAAGGAACTGATATTTATGCTGCCGCTGACGGAGTGGTTATCTCTGCCGGCTGGAATTCAGGCGGATACGGCTATATGGTGCAGATCGATCACCTTAACGGTTATCAGACAGTATACGGTCATATGAGCGCTGTTTTTGCTGCCGAAAATCAGACGGTTACAAAAGGACAGCTTATCGGCGCAGTAGGAAACACGGGAAATTCATTCGGTTCTCATTGTCACTTTGAAGTCCGGTATATGGGCGTATGCTACGATCCGGAGCTTTTCCTTAACACCGTTGATGGAGGCGATCCGGACAACGACGATGACGAATAGAGCATAACAAGCAAAAAACGCAGATCATATCTTCTGATCTGCGTTTTCTTTTTGCCTTATCATCGTGATAATAAAGCTTTCAATAGAATTCTTTGAAAAAAATTTCACATCCGAAGCGGCAGCGCACCGCTGACGGTTGAATTTCTCTTTCGGTAGTATTTTCATTTTACCGGAATTATCAAAAACAATATATACAAATTCCTCCGCCGCAGGATATTTCTCCATTGCCAGAACAATTCTGTACCGGAGATAGATAAACTGCTTTTTTCCGTTGTCATCCAAACTACCATAAAAATCTCTTTCTTCCATAGAAAGATCCACAGAGAAAGCCTTTTCACGGCGTTTTTCTTCCTGAACAGCCTTGGCCTGACGCATCCGTTCCAGACGATCCTCAACCAGAGCGACAAATTCCGGACAACTTCTGAAATCAGTGGTAAATACCGCCTTATGTATGATATACAGCGCCATTGCATCATTTATGGCATTGTGAAAGCTGCCACTGTCAGGAACATAACCAAAAGCGGAAGCAAGTTCCTTTATATTTACAGCCTGCGGAAGCTTCATTCGGCTCACCATTCCGGCTTGTATGTCGCAGACAGCATTATATATCCTGCATATACTGCTGTATTCCTTTCCAAAATTCCTGTGCTGCCTTATATCGCTTTGCAGTCCCGGCTTATCAAAATTTCCCCAGACACAAAGTTCCTTAATATTATACTTATCCATAAGTCTGACAACCGCTTCCAGTACCTCATTGCTGTCAGGCGAGGACGATATTTCTTCCTGACTAAGATGCGTAAGCTCACGGCACTGCTTTGAAAGCTTCGGAAAACGGTTGGGCTTTGACGTTGCATAAAACTTTTTGGCAATATTATATTCTCTGTCACAAATTACTATTCCTACTGACAGCATTTCGCTGCGCAAGCGGTACATAGCGCTTCCGCAGGTAAACTCAAAATCGGCAAAGCCAATATATTTCTTCGTTTCTGACATATAAACAACCTCTCGAAAAGAGTTTTCAGAGATACCCTGTATATAATTAGTTCCGTATTGACGGAGAAGCTGACCAGTGAAAAATTTATGCGCTGAACTACAGCAAAATAGCAGGAAGAAATACTGTCGTACTTCAAGCTTTTCCAACAATAAATTTTGCTGTCAGGGCAAGCAGAAAATTTCACGGATCAGCCGGCACATCAATATTTATTATAAAAATTGCAAAGACCGGAAATACATCGTTTCAAAGTCGGCCGCTCCGGAAATATTTTTTTAAGCATTGGATCAAGCTCATCTGAAGAAAATACACATTTAATGTAATATCTCATTTCTCTTTCAACGCTTTTGTAATTAGGCGCGCCGCATCTTTCCGCCGTTTCCGTATAAACGCGCTCGATCACACGTTTGAGACGCTCAGGTTCTTTAAGACAAATTGAAACGGCAGTGCAAAGATAGTAGAAGCCTTTGTAGAATCCGGTAAATCCCTGATACGCAAGGAACAGTGAAACATCCGGATCCACATCGGTATAGCTGCGCCGGAACATCAGCAGTTTTATGAAGTTCGCAAGAAGCGAAGCTGGAGTATCCTGAAGCCATACGCACAGATCAGCTCCCTCGTCATAATAATGCTTCTCAAAATTATCCCATTTATACAGCATTACTACGATTATATCCGTATCAGGGCACGTCTCCCTAAGCTTTCTTACGAAAAAAGCCACATCATATTTATTTTCTCCGGCAAAAAATACAACCGTATCATACTTCCGCTTATTAAGATTCGTTCTTATATCATAAGGATACATCGTACAGTTTACTATGGTATAGTCGACGGCACTAAAAAAACTCCTCACCATCATACCTATACCCGGATCCATATTACATATCAGCAGTTTTTTTCTCACATACTTCCCCTCCGAAACAGCAAATTATAGCATTCAGCCGGTCATATACTGACGCATTATGCCTCATCATCGCTTTGGATGCCCCTTTTTCTGTTTTTCTTCTTATACTTTGACTTCTGACCTATATTAAGCGAAACTGTAAGCAGCTTATCTGACATAAACAAACGAAGCGCAAAGAAAATACATATCAAAAATACTATAATCTGATAAATCAGTCCGCCCAGGAACAGCATATTGTTTCCGAACATAAGATTCGGAACAGCCGTAAACGTATGCGTAAAAGGAATAGCATAAACGATAACTCTGAACACCATAGGAAGCGAATTAATATCTGCCAGCATTGAAATTATATATGGAACCATTGCACACATCATAATCGGCATAAGCATATTCTGAACATTTTTTGCATCATCAATCAGTGCACCGAGAATTATCGAAACAGACAGACAAATCATAATGGTACAGAAGAGCTGAACGCCGATAAGAAGATAATCGGTAAAGCCGAGATTAAGGCCAAGCTGCTCCATTGCCTGATCTACGGTAATGCTTGTACCTGCTGCGCTGGAAACTGTTTCTGTAACCTCATCGGTTGCTCCCGAAACAAAAACAGAGAACGCGAACATATAAACTGCCGCATTGAGAAGAGCCACAACAGCAGCGGCAAGCATTTTAGCACCAATAACAGAAAGTCTGGAAATAGGCGCAGAAAGCAGCGTCTCCAGAGTTTTGTCGATCTTTTCGTTCGATATAGCCGTCATGAGCATCTGGGATGTAAGCATTATCAGCACAAATACGATAATAGGAAGCAACATATTCTGCATCATTATCTTGCTCAGGATATTATCTGGGGATATACGGGCGTCTTTGTTGTCAACAACAGTATTTTCCGTCAAAATAACGGGCTTTTTCATCAGCTTGTACTGTTCCTCATCCATTCCGGTTTCAGCGGCGATCGTACTGGAAATACACTGCTCAATAAGCTCAATCGCACTGTCGCTGCCAGAATCAATATTTGACATTGTAGCGGCAGAAGTCATTCTCGACACACTGATAAGCTCCGGCTGCTCTTTATTGTCAAGAGCGGCGGTAAAGCCCTCAGGAATGATAACCAGACTGGAAATGTCGTTATCGGCAAGAATAGCAGCGTAATCATTGCCCTCGCACTCAATTATATTTACCTTGGCTGATATATTGGAATCCGGATCGTTATTCACGCTTTCCATAGCATCCATAATGCCGTCGGTAAAATCGGTGTTATCCCTGTCGCAGATGTTAATGGTTACTTTTTTGCTACTGTCTACTGCGTCGTTAATCGTTGTTTTCATAACGCCGCCAAGGATCATAAAAATTGCCACAGTAGCAATAAGCCCTATGCCCATCTGTAGATTTACAAGCTCGGAAAGCTCCTTTTTAAGCAGATTAATGAACTTCATTCTGCTTCACCACCCTTTCAAAAACTTCCTCAAGATTGGCGGCATTATAGCGCTGTTTAAGCTCGTCCGCAGCTCCGGTCACCATAAGATGCCCCTTGGTGATAATGCCCACGCGGTCGGAGAGGAATTCTATTTCCAGCATATTGTGCGATGACAGAAGAAATGACATTCCCTCCTCATGAGACAGCCTTTTTATAGTCTTTCTTATCTCAAGAGCATTGATAACGTCAAGACCGCTGGTAGGCTCGTCCAAAATAGCAAGCTGAGGTTTTGTCATAACCGCACGGGCAAGAAGCAGCTTGCGAATCATTCCGCGGCTGTAGCTGCCGATCTTGTCATTAAGCCGGTCTCCAAGCTGACAGATCTCCTTTGCACGGTCAATGCATTTTTTTATCTCCTCAAGATCGGAACAGAAAAGTCCCGCCATAAACTGAAGATATTTTATGCCTTTCATATTTTTATAAGCTCCGGCTTCATCCGGAAGATATGTTATGCACTCCCTGACTTTTTCCGGCTCACTGATGATACTGTGCCCCCCAACGACGGCATCGCCGGCGGTCGGTGTAAGAAGAGTTGATATCATGCGGATAGTAGTCGTTTTTCCTGCGCCGTTAGGACCGATAAGAGCGAATATTTCACCCTTTCCTATTTCAAAAGAAATATTATCGGCAGCCAGGACTTTTGTATACTGCTTCGTAAGTCCCTTGACTTCGAGAACATTCTCCATGACTTTGACCTCCAAAATTAATTTTTTGCTTTTATAATGATACCACAAAATCCGCATGATGTCAATTTATTTTTATAAGAGATTGTTAAGATTCTTTTTGTTTGCAGTTTTTAATTAAAACTTATTTTAAATTTGTGCGTGAGCCTATGATAACAGGTTCTTAATCCTGCCGTACCAGCTTTGCTCCGGGATAATAATGCTCCAGAATTTCCTGCCATGTCCTGCCGTCCTGCGCCATAGAATCGGCTCCGTACTGACTCATGCCTACACCGTGTCCGTATCCTCTTGTGGTAAAAACTGCTTCATCGCCCTCATATCTCACATCAAAGCAGGCGCTGCGCAAAGCCAGAGCCTGACGCAGCTCGCCGCCGGAAACACTTCTGTCCCCCGCTCGCACCCTGAGAACAGTTCCGGACGCCGAGCTTTCTTCCTGAGCTATCCATGAGGTCAGATCATCCCCCAGCACGATTCCCGGAAAAGCCGTTTCAAGCTTCTGCTTCAGAACGTCTCTGACGAGCCGGACTTCCTCCATATAACCGGGGGCTTTGGTATCATAGCCGCTGTCCACAGAAATCAGGTACGGAGCCGCGGCTCCCCAGGCATTTTCGGCGCTTTCCGTTTTTCCAGTGGACATTGAATGGAATGCGGCGACTATCGGCTCGTCCTCGTAAGTGATTATGTAAGGCAGAACCTCGTCGGCAGCAGCAGAAATCTTTTTATAGCTTTCCTCAAAACTTTCCCCGAAATACTGCCTTGCCTGCGCCTCGGTAAAATACCCCTGATACTTTGAGGTATCATTGGAAAAATCCGCTCCCATAAGATCGGCAGTTGGATCACGGCGTTCTCTTATGCGCTGTCGCTCCGCATAAGTATGAGCCGCCACCGCCTGAGCCTTCAGCGCCTCGTCATGAAAAGACGCCGGCATTTCCGCACAGACCGCCCCTATTATATAATCCCTTACCGGAACCTCGATAACCTGTCCGGATGCCATATCGAGAACCTTATACGGTTCGCCGGAGAATTCGGCGGCGACTTCTTCTTTTTCCTCTTTTTTTTCAGTCTCTGCCTTTTTCTGAACGCCGGTATCTTCTTCTGCCGGAATCATATCTGATTCAGCGGATTTCTTTTCATCCCGCACAGCCCTGCCGGAAATGTACACCGGTATTGCCGGAACAACCATAACAGACAAAGACAGCGCAAGAAAATGAGATATGTACTTTTTCATATAATACTCCTTTCACAGAGAAATCAGTGCAGTGTAGGCGTGATACGCCTGCGTGGGCTGCCATGTAAATTTAAAGCATTTGTGTTGACATACTTAAAAAAATAGTGTATAATTAAATGTGAATATTTTAAAGGAGTGTGATTGTGATGCCGTCTTTTATTTCAGGTGCCAATATTACAGGTTTATGCGAGGAACTTAATAATAATTCCGTGATCGACCCCAAACTTTACGACAAATATCACGTTAAAAGGGGGCTTCGCAACAGCGATGGTACTGGCGTCGTCGCCGGAATGACGAATATATGCAACGTTCACGGCTATGTCCTCAACGAGGGCGAGGTTGAGCCTATTCCCGGACAGCTCATATACAGGGGCTATAACATCAACGATCTGGTGGGGAATGTGGAAAAGGAAAACCGCTTTGGCTTTGAGGAAACCGTTTTTCTTCTGCTTTTCGGCCGTTTGCCCAATATGAAGGAGCTTCAGACTTTCAATACATACGTATCGCTTAAAAGGGATCTTCCCGGCGGCTTTGTAGAGGATATGATTCTTAAAGCCCCCTCCCAGAATATCATGAACAAGCTGGCCCGTTCCGTTCTTGCGCTGTATTCCTACGACGATGAATGCGAAAACAAGGGACTTGAAAACGAAATGAGAACAGCCGTAAGCCTTATCGCAAAAATGCCCGTTATCATGGCCAACGCCTATCAGGTGAAGAAAAGAGTCTTTGACAATCAGAGCATGATAATGCATCCCATAAATTATGAGGAAAATACGGCTCAGTGTATCCTTTCTCTTCTGAGAACAGACAGACAGTACACTATGGAAGAAGCGCAGATGCTTGACTGCCTGCTTATGCTCCAGGCAGAACACGGAGGAGGAAACAACTCTACTTTCACATGCCGAGTGCTCACCTCGTCCGGAACTGATCCCTATTCCGCCTATTCTTCTGCCATATGCTCACTCAAGGGACACCGCCACGGCGGAGCAAATCTCCAGGTTATCCGCATGCTCGACAACTTCAAGGCAAACATTAAAAACTGGGAGGACGAGGGCGAGGTTGCCGACTATATGCGCCGGACGATCCTTAAAGAGACAAACGACGGATCAGGTCTGATATATGGCATGGGACACGCCGTATATACCGTATCCGATCCAAGAGCAGTAATTCTCAAAAAGAAAGCCTTCGAGCTGGCGAAAGGCAAGGAAATTGAGGCTGAATTCCGGCTTCTTGATACTGTTGAAAGGCTCACCCCGGAGGTATTCAAGTCAGTCAAAGGAAGCACAAAGGCTATGTGCGCCAACGTTGATATGTATTCCGGACTGGTTTACAGAATGCTGGATATTCCAGAGGATCTTTTCACTCCTCTTTTTGCAGTAGCGCGCATGGCTGGCTGGGCTGCTCACCGTATGGAAGAAGTTCTCACCGGCAGCAGAATTATCCGTCCTGCCTACAAAGCTATTGCAAAGGAACGAAAATACATATCAATAAGCGAAAGATAAACGTGCGGAGGCTGAACCGATGTACGCTTAACAAGGTCAACCGCGCAGCTTGATTTTTTGCTTCTTAATTAAAAATATGAAATTAAACAAAAAATTCTTTCTTGCCGCCGCTTTAATGCCGACGGCGCTTGCAGGCTGTTCTTTCGGGACCAGCATAGACAATCTTATGACGCCGCCTAAGCTCAGCGTAGAACAGGAGCAGATCTATAAAGCTCTTACCAACGCTACCGGAACGTCTATAAGCCTTAAATATCCAAAATCGGGAAAATATCTGTCCGCATTTATTGTTGAGGATATTGACGGCGACGGAGGAAACGAAGCGGTAGTGTTCTATGAAAAGACCAGTCTTGCCGCCCCGGAAAATACGCTGAGAATAAATATCCTCGATCAGAGCGACGGAAAATGGAGGTCTGTCTGCGATACGCCGGCAGAGGGCGCAGAAATTGAAAAAGTTATAATTTCAAAGCTCGGCTCCAATGACAGGACAAATCTTATAATAGGCAGCAGCCTTATAAACCGTTCGGAGAAAAATGTAGCCATTTATAACTATGATTCCAAAGCCGGAACTATTGAAAAGACATTTTCTGAAGCCTGCTCGTTTATTGACGTCACAGACCTTGATGACGACGGAGAAACAGAATTTCTTCTGCTTGCCGGCTCGGCTACCGGATCTCCCGCCGTTGCGGAAAGCTATAAGCTTGACAGCGAAGGAAAATATCATGTCTACAGCTGCGAGCTAAGCGGCAGCTTTACGGAATTTGACAGTCTTATTTACGGAAAGATCGGCGGAGATCGGAAAGGACTGTATATTGACGCTGTATCAGGCGCAGGATCTATCCAGACGGATATTATGTATATGGACAGTACCGGTCTTAACAAGGTATTTGCAGTTCCTAAGGATTCCCTTGCCACTGTGCGTCCGGCAGGGTGCAGTTCTCAGGATATAGACGCAGACGGGATTCCCGAAATACCGGTTCAGACTATTTCTCCGGGCTATGAAGAGCTTCCCGAAAGCGAGCAAATGAAAATAACCCAATGGGACTTTGTAAACCGTGACAACCGGCTTGAAAAGAAATACTCTTCCTATTACAGCGTTGAAGACGGCTATATATTTGTTTTTCCCGAAAAATGGGATAATAAGGTAACCGTAAGGAGAGACGCGGTAAACGATGAAATTGTTTTCTGCGCTTACTCTGACGGAGAAATAGGCCGCGAGCTTCTGCGCATTTACTGTGCTGAGGATTCTGCGTCACGAGAGGACAGAATCTCCAGCGGATATATGCTTATGGGAACAAAAGGCGATTCGGCATATCTTGCCTACATCTCCTACAATCAGACAACAACGGACGACGGACTTTCTCCTACTGCCGGAGATGCGGCTGTCGGCTTTAAAATGAAATAAACAGAACACCTGAAGGGAGCGTAAAAATGAAACGTATACTGATCTGCGAGGATGAAGCTACTATCAGAGAATTTGTTGTAATAAATCTTAAACGTGCCGGATATGACGTTGTGGATGTTGACTGCGGAGAAGCGGCTCTAAGAACCTTTGAACAGGAGCACGGAAACTTTGATATTATACTTCTTGACATTATGATGCCCGGCATAGACGGCTTTACGGTATGCAAAAAGATCCGTGAAAAAAGCTCTACTATTGGTATAATAATGCTTACCGCCAGAACGCAGGAAATGGATAAGGTGAGCGGTCTTATGATAGGCGCCGACGACTATATCACAAAGCCTTTTTCTCCTTCGGAGCTTACCGCACGCGTAGATGCCATTTACCGCCGTGTCTGCATGAGCTTCATAAAAAACGAAAAGCAGTCTCTTATTGAATCGGGACCTTTTGTGCTCAATCTCAAAAGCCGCACTGTCACCAAAAATGGAAAACCGATTGAATTGACGCAGGTCGAATACCAAATACTGGAGTTCTTTATGAACAACAAGAACACCGCTCTTGACCGTGCAAGCATTCTCAATCATATATGGGGCGAAAGCTACTACGGAGACGATAAGATCGTTGACGTAAATATCAGAAGAATCCGCATGAAAATAGAGGAAGAACCGTCCAGTCCCCGGTATATTATTACAATTTGGGGCTACGGCTATAAATGGAATGACATGCAGTAATGGCGAAAAAAAGTATTACCAAACGCTGGATCATTAATAATCTTGGCGTTATTATTCTGGCGCTTCTTGTTATAGCAATGGCGATCATCTATGCGATACAGACCTATTTCTACAGTTCCGCAAAGCAGTACCTCATTTCAAAGATTAACGCCGTAACCAGCGTTCTGAGCATACATTCCCAGGACAGCGCCGCAAATTTTTCCGCAGAAATGAGAAATATGCTGGAAACATTCAACGAAAAAGACAAAATTGAGCTTATGGCAATAAATTCCAACGGACGTATAGTTCTTACGTCCTCCGGTTTCTCTCCCGACGCCGACACGCAGATGCCGGACTACGAAGAAGCCATGACTTCCGGCGAGGGAACTTATATCGGAAAGCTCCCCGGCGGCGAAAAAATACTAGCGGTATCTGTGCCTATTTCATCAATCAACAGCGAATACAGCTCCGTACGAATGGTTACATCCCTGACAGAAATTGATAACACCATAAAAAACTATACCATTGCAGTGGCTGTCGTCATACTCGTAGTAATAGCTATCGTTATATCTACGGGACTTTATTTTGCCGGATCTATTGTAAAGCCAATAAGACAGATAAGCGGTATTGCCCGTAAATTTGCTATGGGAGATTTCTCCGTGCGTATAAGCAGCAGCAGCAGTGATGAAATCGGAGAGCTTTGCACGGCTATCAACCACATGGCAGACGAGCTTTCCAATGCTGAAAATATGAAGAACGAGTTTATATCCTCCGTGTCCCATGAACTGCGGACACCACTTACGGCTATAAAGGGCTGGGCGGAAACGCTTATGCTTGACGGCGGCGGCAGTCCGGATACCATGAAGAAAGGCGTAGGCGTTATTGTAAATGAGACCGAACGCCTTTCACAGATGGTCGAGGAGCTTCTTGATTTCTCACGAATGCAGAGCGGTCATTTTACGCTCCAGAACGCTAATATGGATATTCTGGCGGAGCTTGGAGACGCCGTGCTGATATACAGTGACAAGGCAAAGCGCGAAGGAATAGAGATAGTCTACAACGATCCCGACATGCTGCCCTTTGTATACGGCGACAAAAACAGAATCCGGCAGGTATTTATCAATATAATCGACAACGCTGTAAAATATTCGTCCAAAGGCGGAACAGTGACAATCAATGCATATGAGGACGAAAATGAAAATAAAGTTATTGTTTCCGTTTCCGATACGGGATGCGGCATAAAGCCCTCTGATCTGGCAAAGGTGAAAACTAAATTCTTTAAGGCGAACCACACTCGCAGAGGATCTGGAATCGGTCTGGCAGTAGCAGACGAAATAATAGCTATGCACAACGGAACTTTGGACATAACCAGCCCCGGAGAAGGTCTGGGAACTACAATAACAATCACACTGCCGGCTAATACGGTTTCGCAATAGGATGTGCATCCCAACATAAAAATTCATGATCTAAGGTGATAATATGAGCAAAAACAATCAGCCCTCGGGCGAAAAATTTAAATCAAAGATCGGGGGGCAGGCGCTGATTGAGGGCATAATGATGCTCGGTCCCAATACCGGAGCTATGGCGTGCCGTCTCCCGGACGGAAGCATTGATCTGGAAACATGGGAGGAAAACAACGGAAAAAAAGCCCCATGGTACAAGAAAACTCCGTTGATACGCGGCTGCACAAGCTTTGTGACATCCCTTATCAAAGGATACAAATACATGATGAAATCCGCCGAAAAACAAATGACCGAAGAAGAAAAGGCGGAGGAAGAAAATTCCTCAGTGTTATTTAACATTATTATGGGAATCGGCATGGTGCTGGGTATACTTTTAGCTGTCGGACTTTTCGTGTTCCTGCCCAAATGGATTGCCGATTTCGTTCCGGTAGTAAAAGATCAGCGTATTCTCCGCTCCATAGTGGAGGGACTGCTGAAAATCGCCATATTCGTTGCATATATGGCTTTGGTCGGCCTCATGAAAGATATAAAACGTCAATATATGTACCATGGCGCAGAACACAAAACCATAGCCTGTCATGAGGCGGAGCTTCCGCTTACTGTGGAAAATGTTCGGAAGCAGACGCGCTTTCATAAACGCTGCGGCACAAGCTTTATCTTTATTGTTCTTATTGTTAGTATCTTTGTGATGTGCTTTGTTCCGTCTATGAACAAGTGGATCAGAATGCTCATAAGCCTTGGACTTCTTCCTCTCGTCGTGGGAATCTCCTATGAGTTTATCCGTCTTGCCGGAAATAACGACAACGTATTCACAAAAATTCTTTCCGCTCCCGGACTCGCAATGCAGCGTCTTACTACAAGGGAACCGGACGACAGCATGATAGAGATCGCTATTGCCGCACTTACGCCTTGTATTCCGAAAGATAAGGAGGAGGACAAGTGGTAAGCCGCTCCGCCCTCTTTGAAGAATGCAGAAATACTCTGGAAAACAGCGGCATAAGTGATGCAAGATTTGATACCCTGTGTATTTTTCAGGATATGCTCGGTGAGGTTCAGCCGCTTCTTCTGCCGACGAAAACCATAGACGACGATATGGAACGAAAAATCCGTGAGCTTACGGAAAAGAGGCTTTCAGGGTATCCCCTGCAATATCTGCTTGGTCAGTGGGAATTTTTTGGCTGCCCGATAAAAGTGGGAGAGGGAGTGCTTATTCCCCGCCCCGATACAGAGACCCTTGTTGAACAGATACTTGACATATGCCGTGACAACTGTCTTCCCTCGCCCAAAATAGCCGATCTTTGCAGCGGCAGCGGATGCATTGCCATAGCTCTGAAAAAACATATCCCGAAAGCGGATATATACGCCGCAGAACTTTCAGAAGCAGCTATTAATTATCTGAGGCAAAACGCCAAGCTGAACAATGTCGATATAAAAATAATTTCCGGAGACGTTCTGGACGAAAGCTTCAGCCGGAATTTCAGAGATTTTGATATAATAGCAAGCAACCCCCCCTACCTGACAGAAGAGGAAATGGAAACGCTCCAGACCGAAGTTTCATACGAACCGAAAAAGGCTCTGTACGGAGGAACGGACGGTCTTGATTTCTACAGACTGATGACAGATATTTGGAAAAAATCCCTGAAACCGGGAGGTTGGATGGTCTACGAATTCGGCATGGGACAGCATGACAGCGTAAAAAAAATACTTGAACAGCACTCATTTGCCGACATTGAATACAGAAGAGACGGCGGCAGCATAATTAGAACTGCCGCCGGAAGAATAATACGGAGGAAATAAAATGGCAAAAAAGGAACTTGCAAAAAAGCCGGACGTTGTCCGCATCACCACCAAAGAGGATAAAAAAACGGCTCTGGAAGGGGCAATGAAGCAAATTGCAAAAAAATATGGTGAGGGAGCAATTATGCGCCTTGGACAGAATACCACCCTTAACGTCGAAGCGATCCCGACCGGCTCTATGACGCTTGACCTTGCTTTGGGCGTTGGCGGCGTTCCGAGAGGGAGAATCGTTGAAATATACGGTCCTGAAAGCTCCGGTAAAACCACTGTTGCTCTTTCAATCGTAGCACAGGCTCAGAGGCTGGAAGGAGAAGCCGCATTTATTGACGTTGAACACGCCCTTGATCCCGTATATGCCAAAGCCCTTGGCGTTGACATTGATAACCTGCTCGTTTCACAGCCGGACAGCGGCGAACAGGCTCTGGAAATTGCAGAAGCGCTTATACGCTCCGGAGCGATCGACGTTATTGTCCTCGATTCCATTGCCGCTATGACAACCCGTGCGGAAATTGACGGTGAAATGGGCGATCTTCATGTAGGTCAGCTTGCACGCCTAATGTCACAGGCTATGAGAAAACTTACCGCCGCTATTTCAAGGTCAAACTGCGTAGCTATCTTCATTAATCAGATCCGTGAAAAGATCGGCGTTATGTACGGCAATCCTGAAACAACCCCCGGCGGCCGCGCCCTTAAATTCTACTCGTCCGTAAGAATAGAGGTAAGAAAAGGCGAAATCATAAAGTCTGGCAATGATATAATCGGCGCCTCCACAAAATGTAAAATTGTAAAAAACAAGGTTGCTCCGCCTTTCAAAGACTGTACCTTCGACATGATGTACGGCACCGGAATTTCCCGTACCGGCGAGGTTCTTGATCTTGCGGTTCAGCTTGAGATCATTAAAAAGGGCGGTTCGTGGTTCAGCTATAAGGATCAGAAACTCGGTCAGGGACGCGATAATGTAAAGGAAGTTCTCAAAAACGACGAAGCCCTTATGAAAGAAATTGAAGAACAGATTATCGCACGAAAGGACGAACTGAAAGCCGCTCCTGCCAAAAAGACTAAAAAAGGCAAAAAGGGCGCAAACGCCGAAGAGCAAAGCGCTGAAGAGCAGTACATTGATTCAGATACCGACGAATATTCTGACGCTGAAAACAGCGGCGGCATGAGCGACGATATTTTTGCCGATATTGAAGAAGATTTTGAAGAATTTACTCCCGCCGACGAATAATGAAAATTACATCTCTGCAAAAATACAAAGGGTCTACCTACGAAGCGGAACTTGATTATGAACGGAAAATCTATCTTCATGCAGATATTATCGTAGATTTCGGACTTCGTGTGGACGACAACATCGACCGCGGCAGACTTCGGGAAATAATCTGGGCGTCAAATTTCCGCCGTGCATATCAGAGGGCTTTATATCTTCTGGATTACAGGGATTATTCCAGAGCGGAAATTTACAAAAAACTTCTGGTCAGTTACAAAAGCGAAAAACTGTGTACCGCTGTTGCAGATAAGCTGGAAAGCGCAGGCATTATTGACGACGAACGATATGCGGAAAAGCTGGCGGCGAAATATGTCTCCGGACGCAAATTCGGCTACAGACGGGCAAAACGTGAGATTGTCATGAAAGGCATAGCTCCGTTTACCGCCGAGGACGCTCTGGAGGTTCATTTGGAGGAATTTGAAGAAAATCTTATGCATCTTCTCGAATCAAAACACGCCCGTTTTCTTACAGACAGAAGCGACCGCAAGGCTGTAGAAAAGGTCAAGGCTTCATTAGTCAGATACGGCTATGCCTTTGATGAAATAAATCGCTGCATTAAAGAGTATTTTGAGAATAATTTGGAGGACTGACAATGGCCATTAAAGTTGGAATGGTATCTTTAGGCTGCTCTAAGAATCTGGTAGATTCCGAGAGAATGCTTTATAAACTGAGAAAAAAAGGCTATCAGCTTGTTACAGAGCCGGGACTTGCTGATATTGCAGTAGTCAACACCTGCGGTTTTATTCAATCCGCAAAAGAAGAAGCTATCGAGACTATCCTTGAACTGGGAAAGCTAAAGGAGGACGGTACTCTGAAAAAAATAATTATCACCGGCTGCCTTACCGAACGCTACCGTGAAGAAGCCGCTGAGCTTTTCCCCGAAGCCGACGCCGTTATCGGCATAGGAAACAACAAGGACATAACCGATGTGCTGGATCATGTGCTTGCCGGAGAAAAATACATAAACTTTGCCCCAAAGCTTGACGCAGAGCTGACAGGCGAACGCATTATCTCTACCCTGCCCTTTTTCTCTTATCTGAAAGTGGCGGAGGGATGCAGCAACTGCTGTACCTATTGTGCGATCCCTATGATCCGCGGTAAGTTCCGCAGCGTTCCTATAGAATACGCCGTAAAGGAAGCCGAAGAGCTTGCTTCAAAAGGCGTTACCGAGCTTGTTGTAATTGCTCAAGATACTTCACGATACGGAGAAGATCTTTACGGGGAATCAAAACTCCCCGAACTTCTCAGAAGACTTTGCCGTATTGACGGACTGAAATGGATCCGCACGCTTTACTGTTATCCGGAGCGAATTACCGACGAGCTTCTTGAAACTATCGCTTCTGAAGAAAAGCTTGTGAAATACCTGGAGATACCTATACAGCACTGCGACGGCGATATTCTCAGCCGCATGAACCGCTGGGGCAGCGAAAAGGAACTTGAAGAACTTTTTGCACATATCAGAGCAAAAATTCCGGGAGTTATTCTGCGGACAACTCTTATAACAGGATTTCCCGGAGAAACGCAGGAGCAGTTTGACCGGCTGGCTGAATTTGTTCAGCGTGTCAGATTTGACCGTCTGGGATGCTTCCCCTACTCTCCGGAGGAGGGAACAAAGGCAGAGAAATTTGACGATCAGACAGATGAAGAAACCACCGTACACCGAGCTGATATAATTATGGAACAACAGCTTCTTATAAGCGCTGAAAACAACGAAAAGCTCATGGGTTCGGAACTTGAGGCCGTTGTGGAAGGATTCGACCGATTCGGAGAATGCTGGTTCGGACGTACTGCACAGGACGCGCCGGATATTGACGGAAAAGTGTTTTTTATGTCCGAAAAACCGCTTCAGATAGGCGATTATGTAAAAATAAGAATAACTGAAGCCCTTGATTACGATCTTATTGGAGAGGTGATAGAATAATGAATCTGCCAAATAAGCTTACACTGCTGAGAGTATGCCTGATACCTTTCTTTCTTCTTTTTATCTATCTTAATTTTCCCTGCCATTTTCTGCTGGCTCTCGTTATTTTCGCCGCGGCTTCAATTACAGACGCTCTGGACGGAAAAATTGCCAGAAAACATAACCTTGTAACAAATTTCGGAAAATTTCTCGATCCTCTTGCAGATAAGGTACTTGTAATTTCGGCCCTGACAGTTTTTGTGGAGCTTGACTGCGTAAACATGGGAGCGATTCCGCTTATTATAATTATCGCCCGTGAATTCATGGTTTCGGGTCTGCGGCTTTTAGCGGCAGACGAGGGAATAGTGGTTGCCGCCGGAATCTGGGGAAAACTGAAAACCGCTTTTACTATGACAACAATAGTCGGTATACTGCTTTGGCTATGCATCTGCTTTGACTTTGACGCAGAGCTTAGCCGCGGTCTTATTGATGCAGTAAATGACATTGTAATCCCCGCTCTTATCTGGATATCAACTCTCCTTACAATAATTTCGGGACTTGTTTATCTTAAAGGCTACTGGCATCTTATCGACTCCGATAAGTGATCTCCTGCAACGAAATAAATATGAAAGGCGGAATATGTATGAAGCACTGTGCCGGACAGATAAAATATCTTGCCGCCATAAAAGAGCTTTCCCAGACAAACGACAATCTTCGCTGCGTCCACATTGCCCGTCATCTGGGTGTATCACGGCCGAGCGTAAGCAAAATGCTGCGCTGTCTTGCAGGCTCCGGATTGGTCTATGAGGATTACTGCAACAGTGTAGTGCTCACTCCGGAAGGCAGAGCGGCAGCCGATGAAATATTTTCATCTTTCAGCGAAATATACACCTTTTTCCACAGCTTTTTAAAGCTCCCCCACGAGGAGGCACACGATCAAGCTCTGCTATTTATCTGCGAATTTCCCAAGGATACCTGCGAACGGCTTAAAAAAATCGTCCGCAATACCATTAAGAAAAAATAACGTAAAAGCCGCCCCGATAATCGGGACGGCTTTTTTAAGGAGGTTGTATTTATGTAGTGGATGTCGTTAAATAAAGGGCGTCAGCTCTGTTCGCTGATAAGCAGACTTACTCTGTTCTGAATCATGCCGGCGGCTTCATTAGATGACTTTTCGCCGGCAAAATAAGCCTTGACTTCTTCCTGTATGATACTTGTAACCTCTTCGGAATATTCTCCGTATATTGCGTCGGTATTTTTGATAAAATCGGATATGAAATCCACTTCCTTCTGGGTAAGCGGATCAAGCTTTATTTCATTTCCGCCTATATAATAAGTATCATCATAATAAACCTTTTCATTATTTTCGTCCATATAATAAGGCTTCTCCATTGACGCCGCCATACACTGTTCAAACGCCGATATTGTTGACGGGAAGTTATACATTTTGTCTCGATTAAATTCTTTATCAAAGAACGAGCTTATAAATTCCCAACACTGATCCTTGCTAGGCGAGCTGTCAAGAATTGCAAAATAATTATCAAAGGAAACGGCTGCACCGGTACCGCCGGCGTTAGGGTAGCCGACCAAAGTTATATCAGCTCCGAATCTTCCTTTAGACTCACGTATGTAATCTCCGGGGCTGCTCATATACATTTCGCAGAGAAGCGTCTTATTATTGCGGTATGAAGCTTCTATTTCCTCATAATATTTCTGCCACTCATCATCACTCATATTGTCATAGTCAACAACGTCATCCATATTCGGGAACTGATTGCAGAATTCTATAAGCTTAATGAAATCGGGAGAATCAAAATGACATTCCGCCTTTTCGTAATCAACAAAATCAGAACACTGATACAGCAGCATTGACATAATGGATTCCTTTGAGTCGGTTTGCGTAAGATTCATCTTTCCCTTGTATTTCTCATACGTTTCTATCAGATCATCCAGAGTCCAGCCCTGACGATCTATAAATTCCGACTTTGCGGCAAAGGTTCTGATATTGAACGACGGTGCAAGCGAATAAAGCTTTCCGTTAATTTCGTTAGCCTTAAGTACATTTGGCAATATATCTTCCTTTGAAAGCTTGTCACTATTTTCGAGAATTGGATACAGATCGGTGAAAACTCCCTTTGACGACAACTCGGAGATCGTGGAATGATTATAAGTAACGATCATATCGGGAGATTTTCCGGAAACAATATCAAGCTTCAGCTGCTTGTCAGCGGAATTAACCATAGTTTCGGTTTTTTCGTCATACTCATTGTATTTGCTGTAATCATCAACCGTAATACGGTATCCGTTATTCTGTCTGTTAAACTCTGATATGACCGATGTAACATCCGAGCCCGAATACATTAAAGCCACCTTGATGATCTTAGTGTCTTTAAACTCATCCTTATCTCTTGGAGAAAGCATATAAAAGCCGGTCTCACTGTCAGAGCCTCCGTATGTATTATAATAAATCAGATATCTGCCATCGTCCATACCGGTAACATATCTCACATTATCGCCGGCAAGATCTGAATCAACCCAGTTTATGATCTCCTTTACCTTTCCGTCCTTAGTAACGCCGCAAAGTCCCCTGGAAGTGACAAATAACAGATTATATTCACCGCTGCCCTTCATAAGTGAATAAAAGCCTGAATTAAATTCCTCGGCAGCAACAGCGTCTCCATCGGGCTGCAATGTCTCAGGGTCGATATATCTCAGTACGGTCTTTCCATCCTCATATCCAGAAACAGCTATACGTCCGTCGTCAGCCGCAGTGGTATAGTATACGCTCATTTCATCCAGCTCAATCTTTCCACGGCATTCGCCTTCTGGCGTAATAATAAGATTTGTTTCCATCATACTGTTAACTTTGAGCAGAATATCGCCGCTGCCAGTCTCGTTTATACTATCAATATATACCCCGTTCTCAGCGCCGTCAATATATTCATCAAATCCATTTATTTCACAGGAGGAAAGTTCCTCGCCCTCAAATGAAAATTTCTTCAATTTATAGCTAAATTTCGCATGCTTCATCTGCTCCTCATAGTCATAATGCTCCCAATCAAAATCCGGATCGTCAAAATCGGGGAGCTGATAGTCACCATAATCGGTAATGCAGTACAGTGCCCAAATATTTCCGTCCGACGAAGGAGCCGTGATCATATTGCTGCTGCCGTTCTTCGGATTTTCTTGTGGAATCTCAAATTTATCAAAATCGGTAAGATCGTGGGACGCACTGAACAGCACTATTTTGCTTTCACCTGCTTCGCTATAACTGTAACTTGTTATAAGTATTTTTCCAGTATCCGGAATATATGTAAGTCCACTTATGTCGCCTATCTCATTCTTAATTTCCTCACCCATTTTTTCAGAGGAATAAGAATTAGCAATAACTTGATCGGCTGTCTGCGCATCCTTTTTATCTCCTTTTCCTTTACCGCATGATACGGCGCTTACAGCAATTGCAGATACCGACAGCATTGCTACCGCACGTGTAATAAACCTTCTTTTCATATTAATTATCCTTTCTTTACTCTGAATCTGTTTTTTTCCTACGTCTGAACAGCCTGCGTATATTATAGCTCAACCTCGACAGCTTAAAGCTCAAAAACTTTTTTATTCCGTACTTTTTTCGTCTCCAAAGACAAATAAGCCGGAAAGCAATCCACAGCAGGGTAAAAATCGGAATCAGAAGAATCAGCTTTCTGATATGATAAAGACGCGTAAGCTTATATTCAACAATTCTGGAAGCATTTTCCCAGTACGGATATATTACGCCATTATCTCTCACCACAGAGCTGCTGAGCTTCTTGTGCGCTTTGGCACGCTTCTTGGGATCAAAACGCTCTGTATTGCTTACGATATTTACCTTGCCCTTATACTGCTCGTCAAATATTTTCTTTACGGTATTTTTAGCAAATCCTTCTACAGGATTAGGGATTATGCACTCATAGCAGGTTACTTTTTCAACTGCCGCTCCCGGCGCCGTATCGGGCATTCCGCCGCCGTCTGCTCCCGTACCTCCGCTGTAACCGGTCGCCTTTCCGACACCGGATGAACCTCTTGAAATCTCGTCCGCCATATCATAGGAAATATACGCTCTCGAAACCTTTCCAGCACACTGCTTCTCAGGTTTTGTATCAGGAAGATCTATAACGCCGGCAATATAGAATTTCACGCCGTTGATATACATATCCATTCCGGAAATTTTATCCGAACCGTAAAGCGCCCATGCAAGATTTCTGTCAATAACAGCTCCGTCCTGCATAGTGTCGTCCTTAGTGAAATACACTCCGTCCAACAGTTCAAAGTCGCGGAACAGAAAAAAATCTCCGCCGACTGCCGTTATATCCGCTTCCGTCCGGCTCTTTGTATCAGATGTCACCTGACAGCTGCCCAACGATGCGCTGTAGGCATCCGGAACAAGGGTCTTTCCAGCTTCAGCGGATACTGAAACAGTCTGAAGCTCGCTAAGTATATTACTGCGGACGCTATTGACAGAATCAGTGGAAAAACCGGAATCGCCGGAAAAAAAGCAGCTCATCTGAGTATAATTCCCATTTTCTCCGCCCCACTGACCGGCGGCATAATTATATTTCTGAGACTTCGCCATTGATCCTCCCACTGCCGTCATAACCGCTGCTGTTATGAGAGCGGCGCTGTTGGCGGCAGCAAGAATAATATGTCTTATTTTAAATTTCATAAGGGGAACACCGCCTTACTTGTCTTTCATGCGAACCTGATCCCCGGCCGATACCGGCTTGCTTGCCGCTGTGATAATGCTGTCTCCTCTTGATATTCCTCCCTGCACCGCATGAGAAGTCTCATCAGAGGCAAGCACCTCTACCTTGACCCTCTCTGCATAGTAACGGTTGCCGAAAGGCGAACTTTTAGAACTTACCTTTAGTACAAAATAACCGTCTTTATCCTGATACACTGCGCTCTTCGGAACAATAGCGTCATAGGAAGCGCTTCCGCAGGGGATAGAAAGTTCTATAAAAGAGCCTGATTCCACATCGCCTGTAATGGAGAACACAAGAATCTTGTTCCGTGATCCGGCAGTCGTATCATTTTTGATTTTCTGTAGAACCGCCTCTGCCTGACCGTTCCAGTTATTTATCAGCTCAGCCTTGACTCCTGTTTTAACTTTCTTCACCTTGTCGGCCTCAACGCTGACTTCTACCGTATAGCCCTCCTCGGCAATATCTATTATCGCCAAGGGATTACCCGGCGCTGTAGTATCATCGGGCTGAACGTTCACTGCGCTTACAACGCCGTCATATTTTGACTTTATCTCTGTAGCTGTTGTTTTTTCTTTCAGCTTTGCAACCTTTTCTTTCTGCTTTTCTATGGCCTTTTTCTGAGCGTCCAGATCAAGAGCAGATTTCTTATCGGTGACGCTGTTTTCTTTCTGAGCTTTCTGCAAAGCGATCATCAAATCAGCCAAAGCCCTTTCCTTTGCCTGAACGTCGGCAACGCAGTCCTCATACGTCATGCCCTCGCCGCTGCTGCCGCTTTCATATTCGGTAACTCTGTCCGAAACCACGGACAGCTCGCTTTCCGTATCGGCAAGCTGACCGGCAAGATCGCTGCGGACAGCGATTTTTTGATTGTCATAAGCGGCTTTGGCATTATCTCTTACCAACTGCTTTGCATCGGCATCGGCCTTTGCAGTATTTACCACGCTTTCATCCGCACCGTCTTCAACGGCCTGTGTATAGACAGAATATGCTGCGGTGTATGCCGCGTCTGCGTCGGAGAAAGAGCCATAAAGAACGGTCAGATTTCCAGTATACTCAGGAGCGGCGGCAGAATATTCATCACTGTCAATAGCGGAAATTGTTGCTGAAAGCTTACTTTGACGTGCTGTAAGTGCGGTCATTTCACGTTTGTCGGCAAGATACTGAGCCTTGGCCTGTTCTACACTTGTCTGATTATAGTAAACCTGATCCCTTTTGGCAATAGCCTGATTAAGATCATCGCGGGCGTTCTTTATCGCCTGGTTCTCAGTGGAATAATCCACCGGATCTGTGAGAAGAGCCTTTCGGTATTCCAGCTCCAGAGTATCGAGAGCCACTTCGGCATCGGTAAGCTCTGTGCTGCTTTCAGCGGTAACAGTAAAAAGCACATCATCCTTCTTAACCTTCTGTCCCGACTTGATATTAATCTTCTCGACAACTTTTACAGTATCTATCGTAACCTCATAGGTCTGATTCGATACCACCATACCGCTTCCTCTCACGCGCTCGGTAAGCTTTCCGGAAGATGCCGTTTCCGTAGTTATCTCCGAAAGCGAACGGTTCATAATAGTATTTGAAAAGAAAGTCAGTATCAGCATTAACGCCAGAAAGATAATAAGCAGCGTCTTGATCAACTCACGCCTTTTTACCGGATTTCTCTCTTTCTTTTCCTTTAAATCAACTGCCTTTTCTTCGTTTGTTTTTATATTTTCACTCATAGTATCGTCTCCTTTATCCTTTAATTCCGCCGGAATATGTTATTCCCTCCACAAGGTAATCCTCTCCGTACAGGAACATAAGTATGGTCGGTATCATATATACGGCTCCTACTGCAAAGGCCAGCCCCACCTCGGCTCCGCTTATCTGTGACAGAAATACCGACAGAGGATGAAGAGAAGTATTGTCCCCTTTCATCAGTACAAGAGGCTGTTCCACCATATTCCAGTAATCGATGAACACCAGCATTCCTATTGAAACAAGAGCGCTCTTGCACATAGGAAGATAAATTTTCGTCATGATCTGTATTTCCCCGGCTCCGTCAAGCTTTGCCGCCTCAACATAAGATTTCGGTATGCGCTTCATGACCTTAGTCAGCAAGAAAATGCTGAAAGGTGAGAACACTGCCGGCAGAATTATCGCAAGACGCGACAGAGTTCCGGGACTGAACATTTCCTGTAGTTTAAGAGCTATTGCCCACGATTTTTCAGGATCCGCCTCATCTATCATGCCAAGCTTATCAAGAACCAAATAGTTCGGCACAAGTGTCACCTGCGCCGGCATTATCATAAGTATGATATACACAAAAAATATCAGACCTTTTATTTTCCCCGGATACCGTGAAAAGCCATAGGATGTAATTACAGCCAGAGCCAGCTGAAAAAATGTTATAGGTACGGTTAGAATAACCGAATTCCAAAACTTCATAAGATAATCGGAATTTTTAATCAAAACTGATTTATACTGATCTATAGTCACCTTATCAGGTATAAATTTCAGGTTGACGTCCTCAGAAATAAATTTCTTTTCATTCCCTGACATATTGCTGAACATTGCGCCGTAGTTTGCCTGAACCTCGTTTGAGGTCATAAAGGAATTAGCAATTGTCAGAACGGTCGGCATAAGAAAAAGCACTGCTGCCGCCGCTATAAATACAGCTACTGAAATGTCAAGGAACCGATTGCGCTTTTTTACGGCCATCAGTTTTCCACATCCTTTCCGAAAATGTTCTCGGCAATAAGGAGCACGGCAATAACGACTATCATAACCAGCGCAAAGAGAACAGCCGCTGCTGAAAGTTTCTGATAATTCAGATTTTCAAAAGTATTATTCATAAAATGCTGAAGCATGTAAAGTTTGTCAAATGGGTAATTGCCGGTCAAAAGATAGACCTCACGGAATATCTTAAATGAATTTATAAGGGAAAGTATAAGTACAAAAAGAATGGTCGGTGATAAGTAGCGGAGTTTTATATGTATAAATTTGTATATGGAGCCTGCCCCTTCAAGATCAGCGACTTCAATTATATCTTTTGGTATGCTACACAACGCCGACATAAAAAGTATCATATTATAGCCGATATTCTTCCATAAAAACATCATAATAATAACAATCTGCCCTTTTGATGATTTCAGCCAGTCCACAGTCTCGCCGCCGAACGATTCAATAATCTGATTTATAGTTCCGTGATTATGAAAGAGTACCTGCCATACAAGAACTACGGAAGCCGTCGGAACCATAAGAGGACTGAGAAAAAACGTCCGAAAGATGCTCTTTCCGGGAATGTTCCGTTCCAACAGAATTGCCAGTCCCAATGAAAGCAACAGTGAAAGGGGCACGGCAGCAAGAGAAAACATAGCAGTGTTTTTAGCTGCCTTTTTGAACGCCAGATTATCCATTAGATTCCGATAATTTTCAAGTCCGACATATTCCTGTCTGACAGGATTGTTTATCATGGAGTAATAGACCACAATACCAAAAGGTATCAAAAAAAATATGAGCACACCCACCACGCTTGGCACAAGGCAGGCATAGCTGAATGTTCTTTCACGCCGTCTGCCGCATTGATTTATTAGTTTTCTTTTTTTCATCATATCACTCTTTTTCATTATAATAGTTTTAGTAAAAATTTCCGCAGGAAATCAGTTTAAATTTTCAGTAATTTTTTGTTCTCTATATATTAAGTGTTTTTTTAGGGCAAAAAAGACGAAACAAAAATATATTTTTTTATTTTAATTAATTCTTGCAAAGTATGAATTGATTTTATAATAAAAATATTAAGATGGCGGTAAAGAAAATGGTTAAGATTTTGTTAAGAGCCTGTTCAGTAGTCAATTCAATGTTTATTGCATATATTATGATAATACATCGAATTGACTACTGAACAGG